>CAYUOR010000003.1:4907-86820 GCA_964446535.1 uncultured Candidatus Saccharibacteria bacterium
GCCGGGCCTGCGGCCCTCATCGTCCAGCCCGGTGCGTCGTCCAGGCGCGCGACTCTTTTTCTCCTGTCGTAAAAAAGGTTATGAGGTCTAAAAGTTTATACGCCTCCACGATAAGTTTATCCAGGCCCTTGCCAAAAACGGGATCAACTTCTAAATACGGCCCAGGAATTTTTGCTTTAAACTCTGGCGAAATTTGCCCAGAGACTTCCGAGATATTTAAAACATAGAGGGTCGGTTTTTTTATTCCCGCTGCTTCCAGTTCCATATTGATAATGCCAATGTCAAAAAGAGGATCAACTTTGTCGTGCACGTGAATAATATCCGGATCTTCAAAGGTGCGAACCATTTCAATTACGGCATCTACTTCACGAATGTGCGAGAGGAATTTATTGCCAAGCCCCTGCCCTTCTGAGGCGCCTTTGACAAGCCCGGCGATGTCTACGAATTCAACAACAGCCGGAATGGTTTTCTTGGATTTAGAAAGTTTAGAAAGTTTCTCAAGGCGCTCGTCAGGTACGGGCACAATACCAACCGAAGGGTCTATGGTGCAGAAGGGATAATTCTCGGCAGGCACACCCTTTTTTGTAAGCGCGTTAAAGAGTGTGGACTTCCCCACATTCGGCAAGCCGACAATACCAACAGATAGTTTAGACATTATTTATTATTAGATACGCAAGTCGTTGATTTTTATTTCAACCTCAAGGTCGTGCTCATCATCGCGATCCTCGTCATCCTCCCTTTCCTCTCCACGACCATTGCCTCGACTGTCTTTCTCATCATCGTCATGGTCACCATTAAGATTCTTTGTCGCTGCCCTTTTCAACCTCTCTATTTTATCTTTATTGGGATTCTTACCACTGCGTTTAGAACCCTCATCTGTAAGTTCATTAAGAACTCTGTCCTGACTGGAAACCGGCACAGACATCATCATGGTGGCGGCAGCCGACTCTTCCGATTCGCGGTCATCGTCATAAACAATCATTCTGTTGTTTATTTTGGTTTTGAATTCTTGCTTTATCTTCTTCGCCTTTTCCGTTCTTGAAAAACTGGAGGTGGCTGTGGAAGATGCCACTATGCCCGCAGTTCTTGCGAAAGCAATTGAGCTCTTCTCGATTCTGGCTTCAAGTTGTGCGAGTTTGTCGTCATCTAACTCATCTTTCTCTATAAGCTTCTCCGCTTCAGCAATGCGGCGCTCGACTTTTTCCTCTTCCCAAACAAGTTTTTTCTCAGGCGCGCTGTAGACAACATCAAGGACAGATTCAACCACGGCAGTTTTCACTGGGTATAAAACATCGCCAGGCAGAGCGTCGTCGGAAGCATAAATCACGCCACCAAAAGACACAACGAAAACAAGTGAGGCCGCGACGAAAACTCTGGCGTGGCTTGCAAATATGGAGATGAAAATTGGCGAGCGTTTAACGTAGGGCGACTCAATCGGCGCCGACATAATATTCTTGAAAATAGCTTTCTTCTCCGTCTCAGATAGACGGATATTCTTTAGTTCATTTATTCCTTTGTCGAAATCTTTTTCGTTCATTTCTTTTTTTCTATACCCATGAGTACTCTAAGCGCGTCCATCCCTCGTGAAAGACGCACCGAGACTGTATTGGCATTAAGCCCTAGAGCTTCGGCAATCTCGCGTGGCTCCAGATCAGAGATGAATCTAAGATAAACCACTTCCCGATACTGCGCCTCAAGGGCGCCGATAAGTTCTAGAGCGCGCCTAGCGTCTGAAGAAATTTCCATATCTCTTACCTGCCTGTCGTCCGGAACATCAAACGGCCTATCATCTTCGTCCGAAAGTCCATCGAGAGAAACCGATTTAGCTTTTCTGTACCAATCTATTATCAGATTTTTCGCTATGGCGAAAACAAGGGCTCTTGGATTTTCCACTTCTTTTCCGCTTGCCAAGGAACTCCAGAGGCGGGTGAATGCTTCCTGGGTTATGTCCAGGGCGCGTTCCCTATCCGAGACTCTAAGCAGGCAAAAGCGAAAAAGAGTATCAGACTCTTTATTATAAATATCGCTGAAAAGCTTCTTGGTCTCGCTAATAGACATGACGGACGGGGCTTCATTTTCTTTCCTATTAATCCCGCCTAAAAACAATACGACACAAAGGTCTGGGTGTCTATGAAAGAGTTCTTTATCCGAGTCGTCTAGATATGTAAGAGACCCGAAGGTCTCCATTAAATTAGTCAAAATACTTAATAAAAATATGTTTTCCAGAAAATTAACCGTACTCTCTCTTATACTTGTCCTGGGACTCCTCCCGGCGCTTTCTTACGCTAAGGATAATGATAATGGTAAAAAGAGGGGGAGAAGCCTAGAAAAATTTGAAAGAGTTGAAATTAAGAAAAATCTGCACAGCTCTTTCGACGATGACGATGATGAAGCAGAAGATAGGGACGACAACCGCAGAAGTGACAGGAGAGAAGATTGGCTTGATAAAAAAGAAGATCAGGCGCTCGCTAAGTCGTGTAGAAAAGTATTTAAACGACTTTTCGGTCACGGCTTCCTGGTTAACAATGCGGAAGTACTTACGCTTATCGAATGCTTAAAGCCGTTTGGGATTAATGCCACTTTTAGCGGAACGGCTTCGAGCACGGATTCTATAGCGCCGATAATTTCCAGTATCACGGTAAAACCGAATACTACGAAAGCTACGATTACCTGGAACACTAATGAAAAATCGGATTCAACCGTCTTTTGGGGTACCTCAAGCGGTGTTAATGTTAATAGTTCTTCAACAGCCCGCGTTACGAAAAACGGCAAAGTTAGAGAGCATAAGGTTATGATTGAGAATCTTAGCGCCTCGACCACTTATTACTTCGTAGTACGTTCTAAAGATTCGAGTGGTAATGTCTCAACATCTCCAGAAGGTACTTTCGTGACAAAATCTCTCGTAGCGGATGTTACCTACCCGACAATCTCTAACGTAACACTTCTTGTGGGCACCTCGAGCGCAACTGTCTCTTGGCACACGAACGAAAACGCAACATCGAAGGTCTATTATGGCACCTCGGCCTCTCTTGATGTTAACGCGACGTCTACCACCTTCCTGGAGAACACTTCCTTGAAACAAAATCACGCGCTGACAATCTCCGGTCTTGCAACTTCCACGCTCTATTATTTCGCGGCTGAATCTCGTGACGCCTCGAACAACAGGACGGTTACCCCAGTCTTTAGCGCCTCGACCACAAATTAATTCTCCGTTAGAGAATTTCTTAGAAATAAATCCCGACGTACGTCGGGATTTATTTGGCCTTGCGTCCTAGGTCGTAGACCTTGCGCTTCACCACCTCTCGTCTCCAGAGACCGAAGTGTTTGAGATATCCGAACTTATGAACCCGAATCGGAGAAAAGCCAGAGAACCATAAAATTCCTTTCCTTAGTTCATTTGTGGTGTCACCGAAAACTATCCGTTGAACAAGCGGTTCCGTATCGGAGGTAACAATCATAGAAGCACTCCTGCCCTTCAAGAGCCGGGTCCACATATTGCCCGATGGATGAAATTTGAAAGCAAAACCGGAGAGCCAAGCGCGGTCGAAAAGTCCCTTAAGTAGCCCAGGCATCGTTGACCACCAAGAAGGATAGATAACGACGAAGTGGTCACACCACCTGACATTGTCCTGAAGAGCCAAGAGATCTGGTTCTAAATCCTGTTTCAGACGATAGCCGTGGTGAAGCACCGGGTCAAATTTCAGGTCGCCTATATTCATCCGTCGCGTGTCGTGTCCGGCGTGCTCGGCACCCCGCTGATATTCGTTTGCCAGAGTACAGTTAAAGCTGTCTGGATCCGGGTGTCCTAAGAGAATAAAAATCTTTTTTGGTTTCGAGGAAAACATTATGGTCTTTTTAGTTTCTGAAATTCGGCTTGATGTTCGCGCATAACGATCATGGTGGCGGCCATCTCACTCTGACCCTGCTTTACTCTTTTTTTAACCTCATCGCCGATTTTTTTAAAAAACTCTGGGTTTGATTCCATAAGAGCCATAAGCTCGTTTCTCTGGGCTTCCGGCACATCCTTCATCTTCACCTTAAGGGCCTGTCTTAGAAAAAAATCTTTTATTCCCATAATCGCCAGATTATAGCAAAAAATTATTCTCTTCCACAGAGCGTTTCAAGTGCGGCCAGGTCGGAGGAGGAAAGAGAGCTTGTCTCTCCCTTGTTTAAGTAGTACATAATCGCTTGTTCATCGTCGTTATGTTCTAGCCCTAGGGCATGACCAAATTCGTGCGCCAGGATTCTCACGAGCTTATCTTGGTTGGAAAATTCAAAAATATCGATGCCTTTTTCTTTACCATTCTCATAATAAACTCCACCGGTAAAGGTCTCGCCTCGAGAGGCGCCAATCGTATTGTATTTATCCACGTTGAGATTTAGATGTGCTGCCAGTCGGTTGAGCTCCTCAACGAGCTTATTTATTTCCCCTACCACGCGATTGAGTTCTATCTCGAGACGTTTGAGCTCCGCCGCCTCTTTTTCAAGGGCGTCTCTGGATTTGCCAAGCGCCTCAAATTCGCTTTTAGACGTCCTCGGACTATTGTTCCAGGCCTCGACGCGTTTGGCGAAGGCGTCGTTTGCCTCGTTGAAAGAGGCAACGCGAGATTCATAAACTGCTTTAGCCTTGTCGTAAGTCGCCTTCAGGTTCAAGTAGTTCGCTCGCGCGGCATTGTATGTTTCTTCATTCTGCTCTAGAGCTTCGCCGAGATTGGTGAGGGTGCTTGTGGTTTCCTGTCGGTAGTCATAAACAAGGTTTATCGGGAGTATGGCGTCTTCGGAAGAATAAACGAAGAGGTCGCGGCCTGAGGGTTTCTCCCAGATTGCTTCGGCTAGACGCAGGGCCTCGAGAAGAGCGGCGTTTGAAATGTTAAAGCGCTTATCAAACGAGCCCACGGCGTAAGCAATGGGTTTCTCACAGGCCTTTGGTGCAAAAAAATTAATACCCCGTTCGTTTACAAAAACTAGGACTGAAGCGATGAGAAAAAAACCGATGGCGAGACTGGAAAGAGATTTCATATCGTCTCAAAAATCTTATGGAGCCGTGAAAAGGATAGCCAGGGCGGCTATAGCGGCAAAACCTATAAGTAAGAGTGCCTTATCGTGCATACGCTAAATATTAACTCTCTGTACCTTCTTTTTCAATTCACGATAGCGGAAGCAAGTATTGACGTGGTCATTCACCATGCCAACCGCCTGCATGTGAGCATAGACAATGGTTGAGCCCAAGAATTTAAATCCGCGACGCTTGAGGTCGGCAGAAAATTCGTTCGATTCCCTACTCGTCGCGGGAATATCCTTTTCTCTCCTGCGCTTGCCGTCTATAGTTCGGCCGTTTGTAAAACTCCACATATACCTGCTGAAGGTTCCGAACTCTCGTTGAACTTCTAAAAACCGCTTGGCGTTGTTTATCGTCGCCTCTATCTTCAGGCGATTCCTGATAATTCCTGGGTTTTTGAGAAGCCTGGCGATATCGCGCCTACCGAACTTGGCGACTCTTCTGTAATCAAAACCAGAGAATGCTTTGCGGTAACCCTCGCGCCTGTAGAGGATGGTTCTCCAGGAAAGTCCAGCTTGAGCGCTCTCAAGTACTAGAAACTCAAAGATTTTGCGATCGTTTTTAACAAGCACGCCCCACTCTCGGTCGTGATAGCGCCGCATAAGCAGATCCTCTCTCGGCCACGAGCAAGCCCCCGCTAGGGACTTCCCTAGGCGGGGGCTATTACTTCTCTTCATGAGAATTGCTCTTAATTACTTACCTTTGGGGAGAATTCGGTACATGCCTGTGCCGCAGACCGAGCAAGTGCCCTTAACGGCTGGACGACCGGGCTTAATCTCAACCTTCTTGGTGTCCTTCATTTCTCGCTTAGTCTTGCACTTCACACAGTAACCGATTACTTTTTCATCCATATTTTATGTTCTATTGGCTAAATAAGTGCCACTCATCATTATAGCACGCCTATTCTAGAGGGAAACCAGGGCTGTGTATGGGGGTGGACCCTAGCGGATTCGAACCGCTGACCTCCTCATTGCAAATGAGGCGCTCTACCAACTAAGCTAAGGGCCCTTAAAAGATACGGAAACTTGATTCTAGCCCAGAAATGAAGCAAAATAAAGCCTCAATAGGGCCTATGGTATAGTAGTAACACGCGTCCATGGCATGGACGAGTCGCGAGTGCGATTCTCGCTAGGTCCACCCATGTTCTCCGATATTCTCTACGTATTCTTCATAGCGATGTCGCCCGTGGTGGAAATCAGCGGGGCGATACCTCTTGCGATTCTCACCTTCGACTTCAGCCCCCTTCAGGCGTACTCCATAGCGCTCGCGGGGAATCTCATCCCTCCGCTCTTCCTCATACCCTTTCTCGGTAAGGCGGACACCTTCTTCTCCGCGCATTCGCCTCTGTGGCAGAAATATTTCGGTAAAATTTTAGCGAGGACAAAAGATAATCATGAGAAAAAGTTCTTGGTCCTTAAAGAAACCTTACTCTTCGTCCTTCTAGTCATCCCGACGCCCCTCACTGGCGTCTGGACGGTCTCGCTTCTTGCATACATCTTCGGCATCTCGCTTAGAAAAGCTTTCCCCCTGATAGTCGCGGGGCAACTCATAGCGGGGCTCGTCGTTATCGGCGCAACTTTCGGTATCCGCGCTATTTTCTAGAGTGCCAAGAATCTGGTAACTTATTAGCGATAGGGCTCATAGTAAAGTGGTATTACGCGTCGTTCGCAATGACGAGGCCCGGGTCCGATTCCCGGTGAGTCCACCAAAATCTACTTCCCCATCCTGCGGGTGCGGGTGCTGTATTCGGAAAGGATTTTATCTAAAATTTTTTCGCTGAAGTCGGGCCAGTATTCGTCTATAAAAAATAGCTCGCTATAAATACTCTGCCAAGTGAGGAAGCCAGAAAGGCGCTTCTCCCCGCCCGTACGGATGATGATATCCGGGTCGGGCATACCTGCGGTCCAGAGATTTTTATTAAGCGATTCCTCCGTAATTTCCCCCGTTTGCGCGGCGTTCGCCGCCTGAACAATCTCGGCCCGCCCGCCGTATGAAAAGCAGACCCAGAGAGTTAAGGCGCTGTTTCCCGCACTCGCCTCCTCAACTTTTTCCATTGCCTCTTGAATTTCTTTCCCGAACTTTTCCCGCTCACCAGCGAACCTAACTCGAATATTTTCTTTCGCGAGGTCTCCAAAAAACTCGTCAACGACTGTACGAAAAAGTTTTAAAAGATAATCAACCTCTTCTTTGCTCCTGTTCCAATTCTCCGTGGAGAAAGCATAAACCGCCAAGTGTTTTACTCCCCGATCGCGCACCCAAAGCGCCGCCTCTTTCAATTTCTCAACCCCGCGCCTGTGTCCTTCAAGTGAAGGCAGGTTGTGCTCCTTTGCCCAACGGCGATTGCCGTCAAGGATGATGCCGATACAAGCTGGTGCTGTGTTTTCTGTCATAAAGTCAGAGTATTATGTCAAAGTCTGAGAATTTTGCAGAGGGCTCGCGCCAAGTAACTTTTACCTCGTCCACGCGAGAGAAAATAGTTCCTTTGTGAAGCTCGTCTATAAATTTCTTCAGCTTTTCTTCCTCTCCCTGCGCTATGACTTCCACCGTACCGTCGGGTAGATTTCGCACTGTGCCCTTGAGGCCGAGTTTATGCGCCTTGTCTCGCGCGAAAGAACGATACATAACAATCTGCACGACACCAGAGATGATGCAATAAATCTCCTTCATCACCTAGAGCGTAAGTTTTATTACGTGGTTTACAAAATCGTGATGACGCCAACCTATTTTTTCAATTGCCTTTTGAATATGTGAGTCCTTATGAAAGAGTGGCAGCGCTTCGGTTTCCAATATATAAACTCTCCCCTTTGGAGAGACGGTAAAGCGCGATGCCGAGTAATGCTTAAGTCCGAGCACTTCATGCGCCTTCTTCGCCATCTCTTCTATAGTTTTTTGGATAGGTTTGGTCAATTTTTTTGCCTGTTCGCTTGAAGTCAGTTTAAGTGGTTCGAAGGCATAAATTTTCTCCTCTTTGGCTCCCTCGAGCACGGCGCAGAGCACTTCGTCTCCCCCCACCCTTTCTTCCACTAAAACTCGCGGTGAGTGTCGAAAAGTTTCTTTGATAGCATCCTTCAGTTCTTGAAAGGTGTGCGCTATAAGCTTGCGGGCTTGGATGTGGGAGTGCGTCGGACGCACTACGACCGGATGCATATAATTTCTGAAAATTTCAATTACTTTAATATCGTCGAAATCTTCAGCTGTGAGGGTTTCGTGCATTGGAGCACGGAGAAAGTGATTTTTGTAAAGATTCCTTGCCATATCGTGATTACCGGCAAGAACGGAAGAAACCATGCCAGAGCCAGTAAAAGGGATTTTTACACCCTCAAGAGCCCGCTGTACTTGCCCGTCGGCGCCGTAAGAACCGTGGAGTGCGTTCCAGACGACATCCGCGTGACGCAGGGCCTCATGCGGCTCGGCGACCAGGCCGTCTCTGTGCCAGTCACCATCTTTTGAAATAAAAATATCTATCGGCTGGTAGTCTGGTAGTTCCCGCAGAGCCGAGAGAACGTGTTCGCCGGTTTTTAAGGAGTCTTCGTAATGGCTCGAGGGTCCGCCGCGCAGCACCGCCACTCTAATACCGTTGAACTTCATAAAGAGAATTATATTACATTCTGAAGCTCTTTCCACGCAGTTTTCTGTGGTAGCCGATGGCGAAGCGGTGCGCCTCCGAGTTTGCAAGAAGGATTTCGCGGGCTCTGGTTTTCTCCCCTAGAATCTCTCTTGCTTTGTGTCTATCGTCTTTAACCACACTGGCGACGGGAATTTTGAGATTTCTTTTCGCCAAAACGCTCCGAGCCCCATTGAGCTGGCCTTGCCCGCCGTCAACGACGATTAAGTTGGGCGCTCTCCACTCGACGTGGTTGAGTCTCCTCTCCAGAGTCTCTTTAAGGTTGCCGACATCGTCATTCTTGTTGTTGTTTAGTTTAAACTTTCGGTATTCGCTTTTTGCCGGCTCGCCGTCCTCAACCACGGTCATGACAGAGACGGCGCTTGAACCCGAAATGTGCGCCACGTCGTAGGCCTCTATCCTGAAGGCCGTCCTCTCGGTGGCATAATTCTTCTTCATCACGGCAATATCTTGGATGTGTTCGAGGGCAAAAAGTTTTTTCTTTATCACCCCCGCTTCTTCAAATTTTTGGTCCTTTGATAATCTTTTCATTTCCTTTTTTAGGGCGGATATGAGAGTTTTTTTCTTCCCGTCGAAGAAAAGTGAGAGGTGCCTGATTATTCGTCCATAATCTTTTTTTGAAATAGCGCCGGTACAGACGCCTGGACAGAGCCCGATTTGCGCGTTAAAGCATGGCTTCTTTTGCCCCAAGAGACACTTATCCCGAAACGGAAAGAGTTTTCTCACAACTCTAAGTGCCTCTCTCAATTCAGCGCCATGCGGAAATGGTCCGAAAACAGCCTTAAATTCATAATTCCTTGCATCCAAATTTTTCCCGCGCTCGAGAAGTGCCCGCGGAAAATCTTCTTTAGTAATAACAACGTAGTTGTAACTTTTGTCGTCTTTTTCCTTTGAATTATATGGTGGTTGGTGTTTTTTTATTTGACTAGCTTCCAAAATTAGAGCCTCAAGAACCGAATCCGTTTTAAAAAATTTCACCCTAACTGCCTCAAGAAGCATTTTGGCGATTAAAGGGCTGCGAGTTAGTAAAATATCCCGCGCGAAATAACTTTTCACCCTATCCTTAATGGAGGTTGCCTTGCCGATATATAGAATTTTCCCGCCCTTGCTTAGGAAAAAGTAAACGCCGGGGCTGTCGGGTAATTTAAACTTTATTAAATCTTTCTTTTTCATCCTATATTTATTTCCGCCCCGGTCCTCTTAGGGCTTTTCTCAAGAATTTGCCGGTATGAGTATCCTCCCTTGCCACCTCTTCCGGAGTGCCCGAAGCGACGAGCTCTCCGCCGGCAGAGCCGGCGTCGGGACCGATATCAAGAATGTGGTCTGCGGATTTTATAAAGTCTAGATTGTGTTCAATGACAAGAACTGTGTTGCCCTTGTCTACGAGTTTCTGAAGAATTTCTATTAGCTTCTTGACATCTTCGTAGTGAAGGCCTATGGTCGGCTCGTCTAAAAGATAAATTGTTTTCTCCAGATGAGGTCGGTAAAGCTCGGAAGCAATTTTTACCCTCTGTGCCTCTCCTCCCGAAAGAGTCGTCGCCGACTGCCCGAGAGCAAGATAACCGAGCCCCACATCGTTGAGACACTTAAGCCGATCGTAAATTGCCGGAATGTCTTCAAAGAATGTGAGAGCCTCCTCTATCGTCATCTCGAGAATATCGTAAATATTCTTCTTCTTATACTTTACTTCCAAAGTCTCTTTCATAAAGCGTCGACCTGAACAGACATCACAGAGAACATATACCGTCGGCAAGAAGTGCATTTCCACTTCTATCATGCCGTTACCTTGGCAAGTCTCACACCTTCCGCCTTTAACGTTGAAAGAGAATCGGTTGGCTTTCCAACCTCGGGCCCTTGCTTCGGTGGTTTCGGCAAAAAGCTCTCGGATAAAGGTGAAAGCGCCCGTGTAGGTCGCCGGGTTTGACCTGGGGGTTCTTCCTATTGGTGACTGATCTATAAGAATCGAGCGGCCAAGATATTCGGAGCCGGTGAAAGACTGGCAGTTGTGAACTGCCGCGCTTCGGTAGCGACGATCGAGGCGCGCCTGTAAGTTTTTATTCAAGATTTCATAAACGAAAGACGATTTGCCAGAGCCCGAGACACCCGTGACCGCGATAAGCCGTCCCAGAGGTATATCTACGTTAAGGTGTTTAATATTGAAAATTTTCCCAGCTCGAATACTAATTTTCCCCCGCTCTGATTCACGGCGGTTTTTGGGCGTCTCAATTTTTTTCTCGCCACGAAGATATGCAAGCGTAAGGGACTTACTCTTATTTTCCTTGGCAAGAAGTAGTTCTTGGAGATCGCCCGAGACCACAACCCTTCCACCATGCACCCCCGCTCCGGGGCCAATATCTACAAGGTAGTCGGACGAGAAAATAGTTTCCTCGTCGTGCTCAACAACAATGATGGTGTTGCCGAGGTCGCGCAGATTAAGAAGGGTTTTTATCAAACGGGCGTTGTCTCGGGCGTGAAGTCCGATAGTCGGCTCGTCGAGAACATAGAGGGCGCCGACAAGACCCGAGCCGAGCTGGCTCGCCAAGCGGATTCTCTGCGCCTCTCCGCCCGAGAGGGTGTGTGCCCTGCGGTCTAGGGTTAGATACTCAATGCCTATATCGAGCATGAAAGAAAGTCTGGTTTCAATTTCTTTCGTCACAACTTTTGAAACATTTTTTTCTCGTATTGTTAGTTTCAGTTTCTTAAAAAACTCGTCAGCGTCTTTTATAGATAAGGCGACAACTTCCACGATATTTTTGCCGCCAACCAGAACGCTTAGCGCTTCTTTTCTCAAACGAGCACCCAGGCAGGACGGACATGGTTCCTCACCGAAAAGATACTTCGTGCCCAGGCCGTTACACTCGGAGCAGGCGCCGTAAGGCGAGTTGAAAGAAAAGAGGCGTGGTTCTATCTCCGGAAATGAAAAACCGTCTTTAGGGCAAGCCCACTTCGCCGACATTAAAAAATCTTCACTGCCAAAGCGGGCGACTAGAAGACCTTCGGACTCGTGAATCGCTTTTTCTATCGCTTCGCTAAGCCTTTCGTCGGCATTTTTGCTGTTGGTTTTAAATTCGGAAAGTTCTATAGAGTCAATAAGAACAGAAATCTCGTGTTTCTGTGTCTTTGTTAAAACGACCCTTTCGCGGAGCAGATGCCTTTTGCCGTCGATGAGAACCTCGCTGTAACCCTTGCCGAGAAGATCATAGAGAAGTTGGTAATACTCCCCTTTTCTGCCGCGGACAATGGGCGAGAAGATCTCAATTTTGGCCTTTGGATTTTTTTGGTGTTCCGTCACTTTTTCCATCACGAAATTTTTTATCTCTTCGTTTGAAAGTTTTTTGATTTCAGAACCGCAAACGAGGCAGTGCGGCCTACCAATTCTTGCAAAAAGAATACGGAGATAGTCGTAAATTTCCGTGACCGTCGCTACGGTTGAGCGCGGATTATTCGAGCGGGATTTCTGGTCTATGGAAATAGCTGGTGAGAGTCCGACGATTTCATCCACATCGGGCTTCTGCATTTGACGCAAAAATTGGCGAGCGTAGCTTGAAAGAGATTCAACATAGCGCCGCTGCCCTTCGGCGAAGATGGTATCAAAGGCAAGCGAGGACTTACCCGAACCAGAAAGGCCGGTGAAGACCACCATCTTGTTCCTGGGCATTTCTAGAGTAACGTTTTTGAGATTGTGCGTTCTCGCACCCTTTACTATAATTTTTCCTTCAGTACTTTTATCTTTCATACGTATTTATCCCCCAAGGCTTGCACCTAGGGGGTAAGTGGAAGAAGTATAGCAAAGACGAAAAAGAAAAACTATTTTAACTTCGATTCCAGGGCCCTGATTTCGTCGCGCAGTATTGCCGCCGTCTCGAAGTCAAGGTCGCGAACGGCTTCTTCCATCTCTTTTTTCTTTTCCTTGATGAGTTTCTTGGGGCTTTTGGCGAAAAGTCCTTTGTCTGCCTCTAGAAGAAGGTCGACTGCCGAGCGATGTTCGCGCTCAAGAGTGTCGGTGATGTCTTTAATTTTTTTAATAATCGTTTTCGGAGTGATGCCGTGCTTCTTGTTATACGCTCTTTGAAGCGTCCTGCGACGCGCCGTCTCGTCAATTGCCCGCTTCATTGAGCCGGTAACAGAGTCCGCGTATAAAATTACCTTGCCTTCCACGTTTCGAGCCGCTCGACCGATAATCTGTATGAGAGAAGTTTCGGAGCGTAAGAATCCTTCTTTGTCGGCATCGAGAATGCCAATCAAAGTTACTTCGGGTAGATCCAATCCTTCCCGAAGCAGGTTGACCCCAACGAGACAATCAAACTCCGCTCGGCGAAACTTCGTGAGAATCTCAATACGCTCGATGGTCTTTATTTCGCTGTGTAAATACTCGGCTTTTACGCCTTTCTCTTTCAGAAATTCGGAGAGGTCTTCCGCCATCTTCTTGG
The DNA here is from genome assembly GCA_964446535.1 of uncultured Candidatus Saccharibacteria bacterium. GTDB lineage: Bacteria > Patescibacteriota > Minisyncoccia > Phycocordibacterales > Zambryskibacteraceae > UBA5004. Next base: position 18,022 of record CAYUOR010000003.1, read on the forward strand.
TTAGAGTTGTAGCTATGACTCTGCCACCCTTCTTAATGGCCTGCTCCGCTTCGTTTATAAAGTCGTAAATTTGTCCCTTGTATTCTCTCCTCTCCTGTACCGGACGAACGGAAATTTCCGGATCAACAAGACCCGTCGGGCGAATAACCTGCTCGACAACTTTAGAACTTTTTTCCCGTTCAAAGTCGGCGGGAGTAGCGCTCGTAAAAATCACCTGCCCGACGCGCTCCTCGAATTCCGGAAACTTTAAAGGTCGGTTGTCGCGGGCGCTGGGCAGACGAAAGCCGTGTTCAACAAGAGTGTCCTTGCGGGACTTGTCACCGAAATACATTCCACCAATCTGCGGAATCGTTACGTGCGACTCATCAATAATCGTCAGGAAATCCGGTTTGCCGTCTTTCGTTTTCGGAAAATAATCTAGCAGCGTATATGGCGGCTCGCCCGCGAGTTTACCCGAGAAGTGGCGCGAATAGTTTTCAATGCCATTCGTGTAACCCACTTCACGAATAAGTGCTAGGTCATAATTTGTTCTCCTTTTCAGGCGCTCCGCTTCAAGAATTTTTCCTTCTTTTTTAAGAATCTTGAGCTGTTCCTCTAACTCTTTCTTAATACTCGTGAGGGCGCGCTTCTGTGCCTCGTCGGCGGTGATGAAGTGCTTGGCGGGAAAAAGGAAAAAAACTTTCGGCTCCGACATAATCGAGCGCGAAACCGGGTCAATTTTTTGTATTCTCGTGATTTTGTCTTTCTCCAGTTCTATGCGGTAGAGTGAGCGCTCGGAGACCGGCATTATCTCTATCGTATTGCCGAGAGCGCGGAAGTCGCCCGGTTTTAAGTCCGAATTGGTGCGTGCGTAATGAATATCGATGAGTTTTCTGATGAAATCGGCCCTGGAGATTTTATCTCCTTTCTCGATTTTAAGATTTACTTTTTCGTACTCTTCTGGGTCACCTAGGCCGTAAATACAAGAAACGGAAGCAACTATTATCACATCCCTTCTTGTCAGGAGCGCCTGTGTTGAAGCGTGGCGTAGGCGTTCTATCTCTTCGTTTATCATCGCCTCTTTTTCTATATAGGTATCGGTCACCGGCAGGTACGCCTCGGGCTGGTAGAAGTCGTAGTAGGAGACAAAGTAGTGCACCGCGTTCTCTGGGAAAAATTCTCGATACTCCTGTGCTAATTGTGCCGCTAAAGTTTTGTTGTGGGCGATAACAAGTGTCGGTTTCCCTATTTTTTCTATGACATTGGCTGCTGTAAAGGTCTTACCAGAACCAGTAACACCTAAAAGGGTTTGATATCTTAAACCTTTCTTTATACCCTCGGTCAGTTCTTTTATCGCCTTCGGCTGATCACCGGCCGGTTCGAATTCATGATTCAATTTAAAAACGCTCATTAGAGAGTAAATATATCAGGGTCGGAGAAAAGAAAAAACCCGTCCCGACATGGCGTCGGGGCGGGTTTTAAGGAGTGAGTGCTTGCTAGGCAGTAGCACCCATTGCGGATGCGGGCAGAGGATTGATCTCCTCGAGGGTCTGCCTCCTTTCGTGGAGTCCGCTTGCGAGCTCTCCAGACCGAGAGTAAAAGCCACCCTTGCGCCTGGCCGCTTCACGTTCTGCTTCCACGAGTGCGTAGAAATCAGCGATCGGCATCACCTCGGTACCGTTGCCGGTACAGACGTATTCCCGACGTTTTGCTGTCTGATCGTCGGTGTCCGAGACCCAGACGATCTTGCCCTTGGTGAACTCGTCCCAGGGAACGATTTCGTTTCCACGCGGCCTCTTGGGATTCTTCTTGCGATAGATGAGCATACCCTGACTTCTCCTTTGTTATGAAAAGAACTTAAAAGAGCCGAAAGCGATATGCTAACACGGGAAATAAAATTCGCAAGGCCTGCCCGCGCAGGCGGGGAAAACTAGGCTTTATACTTAGTCAAAAATTCTTTCTTGAATTTGTCAAAGGTGTTTTCGATAATTGACTCTCTAATCTTTTTCACAAGGTTCACTATAAAGTAAAGATTGTGTATTGAGCCGAGTGTTCCGCCAAGAATTTCATGCGCGCGATAGAGGTGGCAGAGATAGCCCCTGGAATAGTTTTTACAAGTATAACAGCCACAACTTTCTTCAACGGGCTTCTGGTCATCGCGGAATTCAGCGTTTCTTATATTCATTTTTCCATTTTTTGTATAGAGCGTTCCACCCCTGCCGTTTCTCGTCGGTGCGACACAATCAAATAAATCCACCCCATTTTCAATCCCCATAAACAGGTCTTCCGGCTCACCTATGCCTAAGAGATGCTTCGGTTTTTCTTTCGGTAGAATCTCGTTTACCCACCTGACCGCGGTTGCCATATCTTCTTTATTGAACGAGCCGCCGATGCCAAAGCCGTCGAAATCTAAGTTTCCAATAAATTCTGCCGATTCTTTACGCAATGATTCTTCCCGACCACCTTGGACAATGCCGAAGAGGGCTTGCTCACCATTGTTGTGTGCCCTGTGATATTCAAGAGAGCGCTTAGCCCATCTGTGGGTTCTCGCCATAGCTTCTTTCTGATATTCAAAAGATTCTTGAGGGGAAGTACATTCATCAAAGGCAAAAATTATGTCGGCGCCGAGGTTGTGTTGAATCTCCATAGACTTCTCGGGAGTAATGTGATGAAGCGAGCCGTCGAGGTGCGATTTAAAAGTGACACCGTCTTCTGTAACCTCTGCTAGTCGGCCAAAAGAATTTTCATCGGCGTCGCCTGCCTGCGCAGACAGGGAGCCCTTTTGATTTTTCTCTGACGCGACCTTAGATACGCTCTTCCCAAACGCGCGACCGAGAGAAAAAGCTTGAAAACCGCCCGAGTCGGTCATGATGGGTCCCTGCCAATTCATAAACCTGTGTAACCCGCCGAAACTTTTTAGACGTTCGGCACCGGGTTCTAGATAAAGGTGATAAGTGTTTGCTAAAACTACCTGGGCCCCCAAGTCTTTAACCTGCTCAGTGGTAAGCGCTTTAACAGACGCTTTTGTGCCAACAGCAACAAAAGCGGGGGTTTCAATTTTCCCATGCGGTGTTTCCAGCACCCCCGCTCTCATCAAACCAATTTCAGAAAGTATAGAAAACTTTATTGAACTCATTGGAACTACATTAACATTTTTACAAAATTAAAGGGCCCGAGAAGTTTCCTCCTCGGGCCCGGTTTCCTGGGTTGCTGATTTGGTGCTTGGTTTAGTTTTGGGAGCTTTTGGGCCCGGCGAGCCGGAACCTCTTCATGGTTCACCACCATCGGTGCCGTATCTCGGCTTGAATGACGCTTGGTGAGATGTCGTCGCCGGCTGTTGGTTTTACACGTTCAGGTTGGTGTACTTGATGAGAATTCCCTCCTGAAAGAACATTACCGATTAAATATAGCAAACTCTTATCTATCTGTCAAGTAAGGGACCTCGCGTAGTCAAAATATGGCTTAACGCTTGGCTATTATAGAGTTTTTATAAGTATTAAGATGCTCTAGAGCGATACCGGTACCCTTGGCAACACAAAAATATGCCTCATCGGCAAGGGAGGCCTTCACACCCGTTCTGCGAAACATAAGTTCGGGAAAATTTCTAAGCTGCGACGAACCGCCGGTCATAATTATCCCTCTGTCTATAATATCGGAAGAAAGTTCGGGGGGTGTTTCCTGTAAGACATCGCGCACGGCCTTCACCATCTCGCGAAGTTCTTTGGAAATCGCCTTGACCACATCATTGGTCTTTAGCTCAATCGTTCTAGGCAAGCCGACGACAAAATCTCTGCCCTTAACCGTCATCACGAGTTCTTCATTCAGAGGCACGGCCGAGCCGATACCGATTTTTATATCCTCCGCGGTTTTGTCACCAATAACGAGGTTAAAATTTTTCTTCACATAGTCGGCGATAGCCGTATCCATTTTGTTACCAGCAACCTTAACGGATGTAGAAGCGACAATACCACCCAAAGAGATCACCGCGACGTCCGTCGTACCTCCGCCGATATCCACTATCATATGTCCTGCTGCTTCTTGAATCGGGATACCCGCGCCGATAGCGGCAAGAATCGGTTCTTTGACGACATAAGCATTTTTGGCACCGGCTTTTATCGCCGCCTCAACTACGGCACGGCGCTCTGTAGAAGTGACGCCCGCGGGAACGGAGATTAATACATCGGGTTTAAAAATATTCCAGCGTCCAAGAGCTTTGTCTATGTAGTAGCGAAGCATGGCTTCGGTCACACGATAGTCGGCGATAACACCATCTTTCATCGGGCGATACGCAATGATACTCTCCGGTGTTCGACCTATCATAGTTTTAGCCTCGACTCCTATTGCCAAGATCTTGTTATCTTCCGAGACGGCCACAACGGATGGCTCGTTTAAAACTATGCCCTTGCCGGGGACGAAGACCAAGATATTGGTGGTGCCGAGATCTATGCCGAGCTTTTTTGTCATAAAGGTTTCTAGGTAAGGCGTATGATACTATAATTTATAAACCAATGAAATCTATCGGCGATAGTCTAGAAAAACGTGATTTTAAAAAGATTTTTAAGCATCCACGACTGAAAATGCTTGATGAATTTCATCGTCGCATCAACGCAGAGCGTTTGGCAGAAGGTATGAGAACACTCCCTATGCGGGCTATCGGTGTCAAAACCGCCCACCTTTCTCTTGAGGATATGGCATACCTTCTAAAAAGGTGTTCACAGAGTTCAAATTTCTCCAAATGTTTTTTCGGCAGTTTGAAAGTAAAAAATGACAAATAAAAATAAGGAAAGCCTGCCTGCGCAGGCAGGTAAAATTCTAGACAAAGACGCGGCTGTTTTAAGAAAAGTTGCCAAAGAAATCCCGCCAAAGGAAATTGGTCTCAAGAAAACCAAAGATATTATTGAACGCATGAGAAGAGCTCTTTACGGTGAAGAAGACGGTGTCGCGATAGCGGCGCCGCAAATCGGTGAGAGTTTGCGTGTGTTTATGGTGCGTGGTGATGTACTTCTCTTCGCCAAAGGTAAAAAGGTCCAGTCTAAAGAAAAACCTGATGATCTCGTTTTTATAAATCCGGAAATTATACATACTTCAAGAAAGAAGAAGCGAGTTGAAGAGGGTTGCCTTTCTGTCCGATGGCTTTATGGCAAAGTTCTAAGAAGTGAAAAAATGACTATCGGCGCCTATAACGAAAAGGGTGTCTGGATTGAGCGTGGTGCCTCGGGTCTGTTAGCACAAATCTTTCAGCACGAAATAGACCACCTAAACGGAATCCTCTTTACCGACAAGGCAGAGGACCTGCGAGACATACCTCCGCCGAAAGTTTTGAAATTTGCATACTTCGGTAGCTCCGAATTTTCGCGCTTTGTCCTGGAAGAACTTGAAGAGATGGGCTACTCGCCCACTCTAAATATCACCTCCAGCAAAGAGCCGTTGCCGATAGAAAAACTTAAAGAGCTTCAGGCAGATATTTTTATCGTTGCTTCGTTCGGCAAAATTCTCCCGAAAGAGATTATCGAGATACCGAAATTCGGAACCCTAAACGTTCACCCGTCGCTTCTGCCGAAACTCCGCGGAGCCTCCCCCATACAAGGAACAATTCTTTCCGAGAACGAGCCTGGGGTAACGATAATCAAGATGGACGAACACACGGATCACGGCCCGATTATCACGCGAGTAAAAGTTGAGATTAGTCCCTGGCCGGACCATTACGCCACTGTGGAAGAAAAGCTCGGGCGAGCGGGCGGTAGAGTCCTGGGACTTGTTCTGCCGAAGTGGATCGGCGGAGAGATTGAAGCTGCGGCCCAGGAGGATGAGAATGCAACCTTTACAAAATTAATAAAAAAAGAAGATGGCCACTTGAATCTATCCGACGACCCGAAAGTGAATCTCAGAAAAGTGCTTGCTTACAGCAGTTGGCCTGGCGCATATATTTACTATAAAAATAAGTTCGGTAAAGAAATACGAGTGAATATAAAAGACGCAGAGATTAAGGACGGAAAGTTTGTTCCCACGCGCGTCGTGCCAGCCGGTAAAAAAGAAATGAGTTGGCAGGACTTCCTCCGTGGTAACTAATAACCGGTGTTAGAGAGTGTTATGGAAATTTCGGCTTCAAACTTTACAAGCCAAAGAAGAATGATAGCAGAGAGCATACCACCGGCAAGCACCGCGATAGAAACCCAGGGCGCGCTTTTCTGTCTTAAATAGTTCATAATTTTCTTTTTTTAAATTTTAATCGTTCCAAGCCCCAGTAAAAACCTTTAGACGTACCGTCGGAAAGACCCTTCATCACATTTTTCATAAGTTCTGCGCCCTTCCTGGTAAGGGTCTGTCTTTTGTCCTTCAATTGAACAGCTGTACGCATCACCTCATCCTTGACCACATCAATTGCCGCATAAAGATCGTCCATTTTCGTAACTGCATAGATATCTAACCCCGGTCCCGTAATGTGTACCTCAGCGCGGAAAATGTCACCGCCCTTGTGGTGGTCAGAGGTCTTGCCTACCTCAACATTGACAATTGCCTCGTCACTTTTGGCAATGAATTTTTCAACAGGCAGTATTTTTTTCTCTACATAGGAAGAGATGGCCGGTGTTAGCTCAATCCCGGTGGCCTTGAGATTTATCTTCATACATTAATTATAACAGAGCTAGTCGAAAATTTTTACAAGATATTTGTCTATCTCGCGCTGTTCAAGGTCATAAAAATATTTGCCGAGTTCTTTAAGCTGGGTAGCAAGCTGCACTCCAACAAAGCGCCAGTGCCACGGTTCATAGACGTAGTACTTATTACCGGCCGGATAAGAGAGTGTGAAGCCGTATTTATGAGCATTATTCTCGAGCCAGGTGAAAGCTTCGGTATCCTTAAATTTTGAGAAACTACCGCCGGTTGTGGGAGTGGTGAAGTCAACCGAAGTGCCCAGTTGATGCTCAGAATAACCCTGATCAGCCGAGAATTGGTTGGCAGTGCCGGCGCCGTAGGTAACGCTGTAGCCGAATTTAAGAGAGGCCTGCTCGGCAAAGGAGCGAAAAGCCGAAACTACAAGAAGATCAATGCCATCTTCCTTGGCTTCAAGGATAAGTTTCGTGAGAAAGGGGGCGACCTGAGCGTGGATGAGCTCGTTACTGCCTCCACCTTCAAAAAGGAATTTCTTGTCTATTTCGGCAAGAGCGTCTGGTACGTAGTGCTCGTTGAGGAAGTAAACCTTGGAATATTTTTGCAATAGCTCTTTGTCGGTCTTAGAAAGCTTATCAAGAACACCCACCGTAGAGGAAATAGTGTTTATTTGGTCGTCAAAATTGTCGATAATCCCCTGCTGTTCTGTGGAGCGTTCCTGAAGATGCGAGTAATTTGTTTTAAGAATCTCGTACTCGTGTTCGAGGAGAATATTTTCTTCTGAAAGGACACGGTAATCTTTCGCAAGCGCACGGTACTGATAGGCCGCATAACCCGCGAGAGGCAGGGTGACGACTATGGCGACAAGGAGAGCTACTTGAGGATCAGGGCGGAAGTTTTTGAAATCGGGTTTAGACCCTGACTTGGGCTCTGAGATTTTCATTTACGGAATTATAACATCTCTTAGCCAAAACTCTATTAAGGCACCCATGGTGGCACCCATAACAACAAGAGTCGCAAGATAACTTGAAATTTCAATGTACCAAAGACTCTTTGGCTTTTTGCGGTCAACAACATCAGTGTGGCCGAATGTAAGTGTTATTGGCCACACCAATAGAGCAATTAAAATTCCGGCCATGACAAAACTTTTCCCGGTGAAAAGCACGTCCACCATTAAAGCCGGGAAGGTACCTAAAAAAGCAACAATAAATAAAACGGCAAATTCAAAGATATAGGCCGTGCTGGTTGAGACTTCCAAATTTTTTATCGTGTGCGCCCGCGGGTGCCCCAATATTGTAGTTAGTTTTTTCTTAAAGAAGATTTCAAACCAGATAAACCGAACTGTCACACCGGCAAGGGCTGTTAGGGCGATAATCCAATAAGGTAGGCCTATGTCCATTTTTACTTCCAAGCGCCGAGAATTGCTCCCATGACAACCAGGGTTACAAGATAGTTTGAAGCGTTGATGTACCAGAGCTTCCAAGACTTTCCTTCCCAGAGAACACTACCGAGGGTAACTGGGGCGACAAAACCCAGCCAAGCCCAAAAGCCAACAGTCATCCCGAGCATCGGACCGTCAAGGCTTAGGTAGAGGCTCTTGAAAAATAAAACTTTCGCCAAGACACAGGCCATGACGAGCGAGGCCAGAAACTGGATGACATAGGCCTTGTTCGGTGTCATAGACATTGACTTCATACTGTCCTGTGTGAAGCCCATGAGCCGAATCCACTCATCTTTGAAAAGAAGGCCATACCAAACAAACCCAACTGCAAGACTTGAGGCCCCCGCCGCAAGCACCGCCCAATAATTTACGCCGATTTCCATATTATTTTTAGGTTACTAGTACCTATCTATTATATCCCGGCTACAAACCTGCCTAGGTAATACGGCCAGATGAAGATGGCGAGTAGCCCCTTACCAAAACTTAAAGAAAGAAAGCCAATGGTAAAGAGCCAGCCCATAATCCAGAGGCCAAGCGACATTGAATGATTTTCTACTTTTATTTTCTGCATATAAAAATTTTAGCAAAAATGAAAAGATTCTGCTATTATTTTCGCATTCCGCGACCAGCCTCGCGTCGGCGAGCTCCGCGAGTCGAGGCGGGTAGCTCAGTTGGTTGTATGGCTCACACTTACATCTTATTGAGTGAAGTTGCGAATAAAACCTATGTCGGCAGTACTACTGACCTGAAAAGGCGCGTTGCCGAACATAATTCAGGAAAATCTACCTTCACGAAAAGGTATGCACCCTGGAAATTGGTATATAGTGAACAGTTCGATAATATAAGTGAAGCTCGTCGGCGAGAGAAGTACTTTAAGTCTTCCGCCGGCAGGGCAAAGATTAAAGACTTTATTCCGCGATAGCTCAGTTGGTAGAGCGCCTCGCTGTTAACGAGGATGTCCCAGGTTCGAGCCCTGGTCGCGGAGCCAGATTTAACTACTTCTTAGGTTTCCACTTCAAAATCTTGTCAATAAAAACGTAGAGGATTACTACTACCAAAAGAAAGCTTAGTGCAGCGCTTAAAAATGAGCCGAGTCTAATATTTATAGTTCCAACCGTAATAACCAGTTCTTCCCATGTTATAGCATCGCTTGAAATTAGCGGTCTAATTATCGGCAGAAAAATATCGTTTACCAACGACTGAACAAGGTTAAACGCAACAATGCCGACAATAAACGCAGCCGAAATAGAGACGATTCTATATTCCTTTAAAAATTCAGTAAATCTATGCACCCACTTATTGTAACAGATTTAATAGTGATTTCTTGATGGTAAGGTTTAGCATTTGACATATTTTATATTTTATTTTATTGTCCTAGTCGGCTTTTGTTCTTTAAAGAGGATTTATGGCATTTCGTGACGGTAAGAAAATTCGCGGTACGCATACGACGCTCACCGACCTGGCAGCCAGAGTCACAGACATCGCAAGATGCATGGAAAGTGTCACGGGGATATCCCCTGGCTGGATTCAGAGTGGCAAGAATGCTTACGGCGGAGGCAGCTACAGAGTAAAGTTCGGCGACTTTAAGGGAGGGTTACTTCTAATCGTCCGACAGTCTCACACCGTTCAAGAGCTACGCATCTTCAGCACAAACGTGGCGAAAACTCGTCTTGCCCTGGCTCGCGCTCTGCGCGACAAGGATATACCTATTGCCTTCAAGCATTAACGGCGTCGTCGGAATCTCCGACAACGCCGTTTTTTATCCCCAGAATTCTGGGGATTTGCACAGCTTGTCTACAGGATATCCGCCAAAAATCTTAACGCCGCAGCTTGACAAGCTGTGGTGAGGTAAGAAAATTAATACTAGGTTTGCTCTCGCCCGGAGATCCTAAAGAAAAAATAAAGGGATCTCGCGTACTAGAGAGTTATAGTGCTCCAGTCAGAGAATACCCAAATTAATAATTAGCGGAACTCCCGTCCGAGGGCAGGCCGCCGATAGAAACCCCGCCGTCAGGCGGGGTTTCTAGTTTTATTTTTATTTCTTGAAAAACCCGGCTATAATTACTTTTTGTGACGAATAAATATATTTCTATCGGTATCGGGATAATAATTATTGTTGGCGTGGCATCTTTGGCCTTTTACAGTAAAAACCTGAAAGTACAGGTCGGATCGGAAAAAGGGCGAGCTCAACCAGAAAACTCTTTGGTCGCCCTAGTTCCACAACACAATTCTAGAGAAAGTTGTTGGACTATTATCAACGGAAACATATATGACCTAACAAGCTGGATACCTAAGCATCCCGGTGGTGAAGAAGCCATACTGCTACTTTGCGGCAGAGACGGTTCAGAAGAATTCAACCATCAACACGGCGGCGCCTCTTTACAAGAAAAGATCTTAGCCGGATTTAAAATAGAGACCAGTGATGAGTAACTTATATGAAATTCTATTCTAAACCAGAGTTCGGAATATCTGTATTACGAATCGGACTTGCCATAGTTTATTTATGGTTCGGGTTTGCTCAAATTTTTGACGGAGCAAGTTGGGTATACTTGGTGCCCGATTGGGCGGTTTCGCTCTTACACATTCCTCCCGCAATGATTGTTCTTGGTAACGGTATTTTTGAAATCGTTTTTGGGGGCTTGCTGGCGCTCAACATTCAAACAAGAATCTCTGCTCTGCTCCTCGCCCTACACCTTGTGCCCATTGCTAGTCAGTTGGGGCTAACAGAAACAGGCATCAGAGACTTCGGCCTCATCATGGCTACCTTCGCTTTAGCTACTTTAGGAAATAAAAATACAGAAATTCCGAAAACTGGTTAATAAAAATTAAAACTTTTCGCCTTTTAAAGAGAAAGCCGACCCTCAGTCTGGGGTCGGCTAAAGAATCATTCCCTAATACGAAATCGGTAAGAGAAGATTCCGCGATAAGCGAGAGCCGTTTCTTCAAGTTCTGACAGGGGTGTTTCCCCAAGCTTTGTCTTGAAGAAAAGCGCTTCGTAAGAGAGTCGTTGTTTTGCAAAGGAAAGGACTTCCGGTCGAGTGATGAACGGCAGACACGGGCGCTCGTTCAGCCAGAACTCCATTACGCCCAAAGGACTTGCAACGAAGCCACGCGCCTCTCCAGAGTGCCACGGCTCGCTCCAACTGCAAATCTTTTGGAGATCAATGTCCGAGGGCGGAGTATACATCCTCAACCACCGTGCTTTCTCCGCCTCGTCCTTCGGCTTGTTGTCACTTCGTCCGTTGTGAGTGTGACCAAACCAGACAAGGTCCTCGGACGCGATGGCTGCATTGGCATAACGAATGTCTGCCTCCACCGAATCGCGTGTTCGCTTCTCCGTTTCAATGACCCAAGCGTCCCAGCGCGGGAGAAAAAGTACAGAAACCTCATCTTTGCCAGAGCGCGCCAGCGCGACAAGCCGATCCAGACCCTCTTCATAACTGAGGAAAATGACGGCGCCCGCAGGTGCCTCAAAATCTTCGCCCTGAATAAGGAGCATTGGCCGATCATTCGGAAGGGCGTTATTGAGAGAATGCTGGAGCGCTCCGAGCTGCGTTGTTTCCGCTAAAGCCAAGAGTACTGTCAGATACATTCCAACCTCCGAAAATGGCTAGTCTGGAAAACACTATAGCTCGTAGATAAAATATCTCAAGCTTGTCTATCTCCACTCTTTGAGAGTACGCCACTTGAGGGCGGCGATGGCTCCGATACTTGCGAGAACGAATAGGGCGTTTGTGATGCTACCGACCACAGGGATGGCGGGCAAAACACTATAAATTGCTACGCCGACAACAATTATTTTCCAAGATATCGAGTAACCGCCTTTACGAATCAACTTGTGCGCTATAGAGCCCATAAGAATCGGTGCGAAACCACAGCCAACAACGAGTAGCGCTACAAATGACAGAAACCCTAGAAGACCGAGCGGTATACCGACGAGTGTGGCAAGACAAATAACAGAGATGATCGGCAGGGCGACGAAAACAACGAGCCCTCTGCCAAGCTCTTGCCAAGGGGCGTTGGTCACGGCATTAACTGTTGCAATAGAGAAGCGTCTAAACAAAAGTCCTAGAATCAGAGCGAGAAGGAGCAGGGCAAGTGTTTTAGATATAAGCCAGATGAGAAGAAGGGTGCCTAAAACTTTTGTCTTGCCGGAACTTTCGGCTCGAGGTTCATATTTAATTTCTCCTTTAACAAGCGCGCCCTCCTCTAAGATTACCTCTCTAGGTGAGCTGTATGTGAGAGAGCTGCTAAGCACGGCGTTCGGGCCTAGAGTGAGTTTCTCGGAATGCACTTCAACTGAACCGACTATGGGGCCATTTATGTAGACATCCTCACCAGCCACACGCACACTACCAACCACGGAGGACTCTATCCGTACCGATTGTCCACCCGCGATGACATCGCCCTGTACACGACCAATAATAGAAACTTCACCGCCGCCCGCTAGAACATCGTCTCCCACCGCACCCTGAACAATTACGGTGCCACCGACAACGCGCACATCGTCTGCGACGTTACTTGTAATAGAGACGGAGTTCCCCGCAGCAAAGATATCGCCACCCACCGGAGCGTTTACAACTACGCTTCTACCGGCGCCGAATACATCCCCCGTGACCGAACCAGCGATAAGAATACTCTCGCCGGAAATGTAGAGGTCGTCGCGGATTACATCTTGAGACTCAATACCGAGATTCTCGCCGGTTTTAAAAGTCGCGGAATAAGTAGCGAGAGGTAGGATAAGCGCCGCTAAGACGGTGAGCACAGAAATTTTAACCTTCATATTTTATAAGATTTAATAATAGGAATCTGCCGCCAGTATAACAAATATCAAAAATCTTTCTAATTAAGGCCTAGTTTTTTGATGAGAGACTTAAGCACTTCTTCCAAAGTTTGTTTTTCAAAATAGTCTCTCTCGTAGTACAGATAGCCGGTTATGGCTATGGGAATAAGCGCCAACATAAAATTTTCGGTGAAATTTATAAATAGACCAACTACGCTGATACTGCCGTAGAGCCAGAGCGCCCAGATTTTTTTCTTGATAATACCGTAGCCGATAAGAAGCATAAGAAATCCGATAATAACCCTCAATAGATAGCGTAGAAATGATATGTCAGCAGAACCAACCACGTCAGCTAAAAGAGAAGCTACAATACTCAAACCTCCAACCGTTGTTAGGAAGGCAATTATTTTCATCGGCAAGGGCATTGAGCCGAAAGGTAGTGTGATATTCAGAGTTTTACTGACTTCCTCAACCTCTTTTTCGCCGTTTGTTGACATGTCCCTAATTCTACCTGAATTTCGGCAAATATGATAAGAAATCAGGCTTTTTTAGTTGACAAACTATTTAATTATGCTATAATAGTGTAAGACTAAACGTGCGCGGCGGTTCCGCGTTGTCTTATGGGGGAGATTCCCATGCATATGATGCTTGACAGTTTTCTTGAAGCGAAACTCATCACGCCCGAGCGTGGCAAGGAAATTGAAGGTTCGGAAGAGCTTCGCAAGAAGCTTATCGATCGCTTCGCCGACATGCAGAAGACGAGCTACCGAGGCTCTCGCCAGACGCTCATTGAGTTTCTCTCAATGACCGGCAAGTCGGTTTACGATTTCCGCAAAATCGCCCTCGGCCTCTTGCTCGCTTCAACCAAGGCCATCAATGACATCGTTGACGCTTCCTACATCTTCAAGAATGAGAAGGGCGGCGCTCGACTTGTCAGGCAGATTGACGAGATCAGGAAAAACCTCAAGCGCTACGATGACTTCAGCCAGCGCGAGTGGTACCTCAGAGACATGCTCGGCTTTCCCAAAAGAAAGCCGAAGCAGGCTGTACGAGCGGTAAAGTAGGAATCCCCTGCCCATCCCGCCCACAAGTCCCCGAAACATTTCGGGGACTTTTATATTAAAAACTATTGCCAAGAACGGCAGTAATCAGAACTATGGTAATAGATCCCGCAAGCAGTGCTAATAGTATCCGCCTATATTGAACTCCCGCGAGAGCAAGGGCAATCATTAAAATATCGTTTGGAAGAGGAGAAAACCCAACGTAGGCAAAAACGAAAATACCGAGAAGCCAGTCAGGTATCTTTTCTATAAAACCCAAAACTTTTTGCCGAAGCGAGCTTTCTTGCTCCACAAGCACCTTGGCGCCGTGATGCGCTAGGAAGAAAAAAACGCTGTCGCTTAAAAAGATTCCCAGGCCGCCAACTAGACCCAGAAGTATTGTATCCGCTCCCCCGTTCGCGAAGGTAGCCACCGCGGCAAAGAAAGATGTCCCCGTAATGGTCGAGAGGCCGCCAATAGCAGCAAGAAGAAAGGCGACAAGATAGGTGTTGTGTACTCCAATTTTCTCAACGATTGCTTCGGGTGGAATAAAGATGAGGGCAACCGCCCAAATGGCAATAAACAAAACTGCGCCTGCGAGAAGATGGTGCTTCTTTACTTTGGCGAACATGGTTTCATTTTCTCACAGAGAGATAAATTGTCTAAATTGGATATAATGAAGCTATGCGAAGGATTATCTTGTTAATTATCATTGTCCTGGCAGTTGGTACTATTTTTTATCTGGATAAAAAAGATTCGCCGGAGAAGCTTGGAGACAAAAAGTATCAGTCAGAAAGCTTTGGCTTAGAGTTCTCTTATCCTGATAACTACTTTATCGGCTTCGAAGATAGTTTTGAGGGAGAAAGAAATCAGCATTTCGTAGTTCTGGCAGAAGATACTACAGAAAACCGCCGAGTCTTTGCCGGAGAGGAGCCTGGGCGGGAAGGTCCCCCCACTATTACTGTCGCAATTTATCAAAATAATTTAGACAATTATACTGCGGAGAGGTTTATCAAAGATACATCTTTTTCAAACTTCAAACTCTCTGACGGAACATTATCGGAGGTAACGGTGGGAAGTGAAAAGGGTTTGCGCTACCGCGCCACAGGACTCTACGAAAATGAAAACGTTGTTGTCGCTCGCCCAAACTATGTTTACATGTTCACCGCCTTTTTCCTCACTCCAGAGGACGAGATCATGAAAAACTTTGGATCACTTCTGTCATCTGTAAAATTTGATTAGAAGAGCCATTTGAGCTAATATCCTGGTTAGCTCTTTTCAAAGGGGGTGAGAATGAACGAGGAATCACGACGGATCATTGTTCACGGGCTCATGAGTGGCTTGCCGCTCTGCGGGTTCACCAGGGAACTCCCCGTCGACTGGCCTTCAGGACACGAGTGGGTGGACCACCAGCACGTGGACTACATCACCTGCCCAAAGTGCAGAGCGGATACGGAGAGCATCCTGCTCAATCCGACTCTCGCGGTCCCACTCAAGCAGTCAGCTTGACTACTCTCGTTGAAGTTATAGCCGCCACGCGTTGGCGGCTTTTCTTTTGCTAGAATGTCTTTATGAATAAAAAGGTTTTCAAAATGAGGGCTGAGGTCATTCTCTACCCTGGGATGGCTGGCTGGCACATGATTTATCTTCCGAAAAAAGAAGCTGGGGTGATAAAAAAAAGCTTTGGAGCACTACACCGCGGTTGGGGTTCACTCCCCGTCCTCGCGACTCTCGGTAAAACCAGATGGAGGACTTCAATATTTTTTGATAAACGAAACGACACATATATTCTGCCACTGAAAACCGAAGTGAGGAAAAAGGAGGGTGTTTTTGCCAGGGATCAGGTTCAATTTACTCTCGAGATAAAACCCTGAAAAATTTTGATTATTTTGTGGCAATAATATAGTATGCACGACGGACTTCGGGCTCTTTTCCAAAACCACCAAGGAGCCACCTGTGACCGCGAAAAACATAGTAGCAACACGCAGAAAGCGGGCGGAAGAGAAAAAGGATCATGCCGCAACCCAGAGGATGGGGCTTGAATACCAGTCTGATTCCGCCATCCAGCACGGTATCTTGCACAAAGCAAGAATCATCTACTACCCGACCCCTCCGCACCCGGAGGTCGGCGGAGATAGCGAGGGTGTGGTCAATATCGGTTCAACGCGAGTATTCATCAACGCAATGAATCTCATCGAGAGCTACTCGAAACCGAAAGCCGAGATTCGGGTCATCATCAATTGTCTCGGCGGGGACGAGTATCAGGGCATGGCGGTATACGACACTATCCGTCAATCAAAGCACCCCGTCATGATTGAAGGCAGAGGACAGATCATGAGCATGGGGGTTTTTATCCTCCAAGCAGGTGCCCGTCGATTGCTCTCGGAAAATGCGAGGCTCATGGTACACGTCGGAACTTGGGGTGATGCGGGAGAAATGCACTCCACAGACCACGCGAGGAATGCGCGAGAAGGAGTAAGACTCAAGAACATCTACCGTGATGTTCTTTGGAAAAGAATTAAAGAAAAACATCCTGACTACTCGCTTGAACAAATAAAAAATCTTATCAAGCACGATAAATACCTCTCTGCAACCGAGGCGGTGGAACTCGGTCTGGCAGACGAAATCATCCAACCCGCTCAGAAATGAGCGGGTTTTCTTTTAACCGAAAGTGAAGGCAAAAAATGAAGCGCCGCTCCCTCGAATACGAAGTTCAAGAGAGTGCTCGCTGGAATTGTTGTTTTTAATAAGTTTGTAAAGTCGACTCTCTTTTATTGTAACTATTCCGTTTTTGACATCGGCACCTGCCTCGGTCGTGACAAGTTTTCCGTCCTGCCAGACTTCTACTTCTATCGGCGCGGTAGCGTTGGCTACGATATAGACTTCCTTGGCGTGATAGCGGTAGAGAATTTTGGCCTCGCCAAGAGTCTGGGCCGACTCCGGTCCTATGTTCCAAGTTCCGCCGAGGTATAAAATGTTTGGAAAAGGCGTAATAGGAAGAGTAAATTTTTGTTCGCCGGACCGGCCGCTAGTGCCGTTTCCAAGAAACTCATTCCTAAAAAAACCAAAATAAGTTTCGGGACTTCTAGCGGTAGTCACCTGTTTGGGGATACTCTCTGCGACCAGGGTTCCGCCCATATCAAACGCGGCCCGCTCGCCAAGGACTTTGGCGCGTTCTTCAAGAAGTATTTTAATGCGTTTTTCCGTTTCTTCGTAAGCACCCTCGCCGATGTGGTCATAGACAACATTGCCATAGATATCTATTAAATATTTTCTCGGCCAATATCGATTACCATAAGCGTTCCAGGTACCGTAATCGTTGTCCAGGACGACAGGATAAGTAATGCCGAATTCTGCCATGGCTTTCTCAACATTACTTTTATCGCGTTCAAAGGCGAATTCCGGCGTGTGAATACCGATGATGATAAAACCGTCATCCTTGTAGCGCTCATACCAGGACACAAGATAAGGGAAAGTGCGTTGGCAGTTGATACAGGAGTAGGTCATGATATCAAGGAGAATCACTTTTTCGCCGACGTAGTCAGAAATTTTTATTGGAAGATTGTCGGTGTTCACAAAGCCGGCGGGTCTGGCAATTTCTTTGAACGGTACGCCCTTTGGCTTAGGTGCTGGCGCAACAGCCGATTTTTCTTCAGCCGTGTCAGACTTTTCTAGGACTTCTTCACTTGAGCTGGTTTCAACTTCCAGGCGCTCCTCTTCCCTATCAAGGCGCTCCAGAAGTCGATTTTCTATTTTTGTGACGTCAAAGAATCCACTATCAAGAATTGCGACCTCTAACTTCTTCTCATAACCAAGAGCAATTAAAATACCTAGCGCAATAAAAATAACACCTATGAAGCGACGGAGCTTGCTTTTGGGGTCGGTGATTACGGCAAGGCGCGAAGCAAAGCGTTCACCTAAAAGAGCAATCAATAGAAGTGCCAAGGAAAGGCCGAGCGTATAGGCAAGAAGGTATGCTGAACCGAGAAGAAAACTTGCCGGTAAAACAGAGGCGAGAATTACAAAATAGGTCGGTGAGCAGGTTGAGAAAATCGGACCAAGAGAGGCGCCGATGATTACATCGCCCCAAAAAGTTTTCTTCTGATAGCCCTCGCCCAAGAGCTTGTTTGAGCCGATAGAGAGCCGATTTATGCCTGGGACCTTACTCCAAATATCCGGGAAAAGGAGTGTTAAACCAAAAAAGAAGATAATACCGCCCGCAAGATACGTCCAAAATTCCGGCGGGACCATGATAAACGCTGTAGATGCCTTGAGGAGATAGGTGAAAACAATTATCGAGAGCGCAAGCGAGCCCACGACGATATATGGGGTCGCGCGGCTTCGACCCGAGGCAGACGAACCAAGAACTACCGGCAAAAGCGGTAATATGCAAGGCGCCAAAACTGTTAGAATTCCGGCAAGGAATGAGATTACCAGTAATGTCATCTATTTTAACTTCGACACGATATCAGTCAGATTTGGCGAACCTTGCCATTTGGCGATTTGGTTTCCCGAAGCATCAACTTGAACAAGTGTGTGCTGGGTAGTAACGCCATATTTTTGCTTAAGAGATGTAGAGTTGTCGTAATCAACCTTGAGAATCGTTAGGTCACCAGGAAGATTTTTTAAGTTTGAATTAAGGTTTGATTCCAGGGCACGGCATGTCGGGCACCAAGCGGCGTGGAAGAAAAGGACAACCTTGCCATCCTCTGCTTTAGCAAGTTTTTCCGGGCTGTAAGTCTCATAAGAACCCTTCTCCATCATTGCCTCGTTCTCAATCATTTTCTCGTCACCCTCCACCATTTCTTCTTTCTCCATAATCTCCCCCTCCTTTTCCATCATCGCCTCTTTTTCGGCAGATTTTCCGGTGGCGAAGTAAATTCCAAGCCCGGCAAGGACCAAAATGATAATAAGAATCAGAATTGGTTTGTTGTTCATGGTTTTTTGTTAACTTCTCTTAATTAAATTAATTATACTAAGTATAATTTAGATGTAAAGCTTACTTTACATAGGGTGTGGATACCTCTCGCTACTTGTAGCGCTCAAAATAGATTCTTGAAACAAGCTTGGCAAGCACCATCACGACGAGAGTTAGGGCAATCCAGGGATCAATTTCGTGCTGTAGACCTTGCACAACAAGAGCTATGGTCAAAACAGCACTTCCAGAAAGATAGGCAATACGACCGGCATGCATTCTGTGGAGAAGCTCTCGCTCGTCTCCCCCGCTTTCTTTCATCACGAAAAACGTCCAGACGCACATTATCGCGGCAATTAAAAGCAGAGCTAGGGTAGCGACGAGTGGCGGCATCCAGTACATAAACGGATCTGTTAGAAGAAGGAGGAGAATAACCAAGGCTATTGCCAGAAAAATGTGGGTTAGATTACTTTTCATAAATTATTTTAAAAACTTTCTCAACAGGTAGCTTGAAACATTGGGCGATTTTTATAGCAAGTAGAACCGAGGGAGTATAATTGCCTTTTTCTAAAGCAATAATCGTCTGCCGACTTACCTCAACTCTCTCGGCAAGCTCCTCTTGAGTCAGTTTGGCCTCTGCCCTCAGTTTACCCACCTCATTTTTAATAATATTGCTCATAATGAAACTTACTTAGTTTAATGCTTAAATACACTTATGTAAAGAGAACTTTACAACATACTGGATACTAAGTTTAATCTTACCTGTTAGAATAATTGTATGAAAATATTTATTTCCTACCTGGCTGTCTTATTGCCTTTGGTGACAATTGACGCCATGTGGCTCGGGCTTATAGCAAAAAATTTCTACACGAAACACCTTGGGTTTCTATTTGGGGAGTCAATAAATCTTGTGCCAGTTATTATTTTCTATCTTATTTATGCGCTGGCCATCCTGGTCTTTGCCGTTCAACCAAGTTTGTCGACAGGTCTGTGGACCTTGGCTCTTTGGCGCGGAGCACTCCTTGGTCTTGCGGCATACGCAGCTTACGATCTGACAAACCAAGCCACCATATCTAATTGGCCGTCTTTGGTGACTGTTGTTGATTTGGCCTGGGGTGTTGTTGTGACGGGATTAGTAAGCGTTATTGCTTTTTTTATTCTAAACAACCTTAAGGGATTATAATTTTCACTTATATTGCCCGATCCAAAGGCGTTTGCCTAGCGGGCTACGCAAATTGTTTCCGCATTCGGAAGAGACTCTTCGTTTGCGGCCTCTGGTGCGCAAACCTGTACTCTACCGTTACCCAAAAGCTCTACAGTATATGGAAGACCTGATGGTACTGGCTCCATCGGTAAGATCGAAATGTAGGTAGGGACTAGACAACCCAGGTTTCCGGATATATTACCAAGGTCGGGAGTACCCATGGCTGAAGAAATCGGCGTACTGGAAGCTGGTATTCCATCACAATCATATTGAGTGGCAGATATTGTAAAGGAACCTTCGAAAACACCTTTGTTGTCCGCCAGGCGTTGGCCGATAGCGTTTAAAATAGCGTTAACATTTGATGAGCGTTGTGTATTTCTTGCTTGGGCAAACTGTTTTGCCGGATTAATGGCGACTATCACGATGCCGGCAAGAACGGCAATAATGCCAATAACCACAAGAATTTCTATCAGGGTGAAACCTTTGGTTTGTTTGTAATTAATATTACTGTTTTGCCTGACGCGCATTAGAGGTAGATCGGTTACTACACAAGCAAGATTATCACGCAAATTCGTGTTTCGCAATTAGCGGCCGAGGTTAAATCTCTTCCCAAGAACCTATAGAAATATTGGACGGAGAAAGAAGCGGAGGTGGAGGGGGTTGAGGAGGAGTAGCGCTCGCTGAAGGGCCGGCGGCTGGACAAGAAAGTTGGGCTATTGAGTTAAATATATCGGAGAGATAGGAAGAACTTGGTGCGATAAAGAAATAATCTCCATCAGTATTTTCACTCGCATAACCAGCAGAATTATTGCCGAAGTTATCGTTTGAGCCAGACTGGTGTGCATTGCCGAAATGTGAGTGACTCGGTAGGCCAGAAGCCGAAACGGAACCAGAAGCAAGGGCAGACAGAAGCTCTTGGCCATAAAAACCAGATGGGTCTGAACCATAAAAAACCGTAAAAATTTCTACCCCACTAAGTTTGGCGGCGTCGGCAGCATCAAGTGCTGCTTCCGCCGCATTCGGCGGCTCGTCTGGATCGCCGTCAGAAACCAAAAGAAGAACCTTCCTCTTTCCAGAAAGATGTCTAGGACCGTTAAGCTCAGCCGCCCCAACACTTATGGCATCGGCAAGGTTAGAGCCAACATTACTTGCCGATCCGGTGGCTTCCTCTATGGCATCATAAAGATCACCGTCATTGTCGTCTCCGGGATTATCCTCGCCATAAATACGGGAAAGCCAGCCTATGGGCGACCGGCTGTGATAAACACGAACCGACACCCAATCCAGAGCATAATCCCGACCGGCACATGAGGGGGCGCCGGTACAGTTCATTGTCAATCTGACTCTAAAATTATTGTTGGAAAAATCGTTAGCTACCCAAGATCGCCCCCAGAGATCGGAGCTGCTGCCGACCGTATCCGTATGGTAGGAATGTGTTGATTCGTCATTAGAAATTTTTGAAACCCAATTGGCTCCGCCGTTCCAAGAAATTTCAACAGTGATACTGTTTTCTCCCTCTACTGCCGTGTCGTGATTTTCTTCATCCGCCGGTAGCCACCAATCAAGCCGCACCTCTATGCCGGTTATGGTTGTGTTTACAGGAATGGTTATGCCGTAGTTGTAGTAAATGTGTCTGTCACCGGCGCCATTTCTGTTCTCGGCAAAACTTATGCCGTCGTTGAGGGCGTTGAGAGGATAAAGTTCCAGGCCATCACCATCACCACCAGTTGTTGCGTCTTCTGCTGTTGGGCTAAGGAAACCGGTGCTACTTAAAACTCCGGGTACAATTTCCGCCTCAATACCGCCAGGTAAATTATCTCCAAACCTACCGATGCCAACTTGTGGAAATGGGTCAGTTGTGGAGGCAAATAAATTAAGTATGCCCTTGGCTGCAGCTTCCTCGTCAGATCGCGCCGAAGAAGAAAAATTAGATGTTCTATCAAGCATCAAAACAAGATCAGCGCAGTCTGGCGGCTCGCCAACAGAAATGGGTGCAGAGCAAGAACCAGAACCTCCAGGACCGCTGACAGAGCCCTCATAAGTGGTGCTTCTATCGGGGAAAACAAGTTCCTGCCCGCTAGTGTTTGGTTGGGGAGAAATAACAGAACCATTTGCGCGATCAGTAATAAAAAATGAGTCAGCATTAGTGGAGGTTGCCCAAGAAAGCCAGGCCGAACCGCCATCGTCTATATTGTCTGGGCTAATTGAAAGAGCACAGGCGGCCGGTGGTGGCAGGGGTGGTAAAGACGGATCAATAACGGTTGCGTTAGTCACAACACTTGAGAAAGAGCCGTTAACTTCTGCCCAGGTTCTTATTTCTCTATTAAAGTCTCCACTCGGAAGAGAAACACTTTCAATGTGGCAAGTGTTTGAACCGAGAGTAATGACGTCATTGGATGGATTGTAGTAGTAATCCTCTCGAAGGTTTAGAAGTGCTACATTGACACAAGCTTCAGCGAGAGAGAGGGCTTGGCGCTTGAACTCATTCTGGAGAGCATTTGAGCGTGCGTAAAAAGCCGATGCGCCGGCCGTTACGGTAATAGCAAGAATCACGGCCGAGATTGCAAGAACCGATATAAGGGCGACGAAGCCGTGATCTTGGTTTTTTAAATTCATCTGCGTAGATATTTAATAGTCGAGAAATCTTGAGATAGCGATATGCCGTCTGGAGTTCTGGCGTTTGCGGTAAAGCTTGCTTCGAGACTTTCCGGATTAATGCCGACGCCCGATTCAACAGAGTGCACAAAACTTAAGTTACTTATCCAGACGTTGGTGTTGTTGAGAATCTCTGGCGTAGTTGTGCCACGAGCAATGCGGAGATTATTATTATTTAGATCAATAATAATCTCTGTACCATCAAAAGTTATTACCGAAAGCGAGCTTGAAGCACTTACGGGCCAAATAACTTCACTTGTATTTGAAAATACCCAATCAATCTTGGCGGATAAAAATGTGCCTTCTTCTAGAATCATGGCCTTGGTTTGATTGCGGCTTGAAGTCTGGCTGACACTGTAGACGGAAGTGAGTATCCCCGCCATGATAACTGAAAAGAGGGCGAGATAAATAAGTGTTTCTATCAGTGTAAAGCCTTTCTTTTTCATGAACTTGTTATCACGGTTATATAACCAGAACCAGCCGTATCAGACGAGCCAACATAAATAAAGTTACCCTCACAATCGATGCTTCTGCCTACACTACCTGATGGCATGGGAATTGAGGCGGAAGAAATTATGTTTGAAGGATTGGTGGTGTTAAGAATTTTTAAACTTTCGTTAGTCAAAATAAAAGATAAATAATCTCTGACCAAAAGATCGTTTATGCTATCGTCTGCAGCATATTCCCCTATTGGCGTATCATTAACAGCTGTTGGATTTGAAACGTCTATGATATGAAATTCCGGGTTTGATGAAAACACGGTTTCGGTTCTTCCCAAATACAGAGTATCTCCGACAAGAGCCAGGCTCTTTCCATTTCCCGCGTTATCATTGGCGTGGAAACCGCCGACTCTTGACGGATTCCTGGGGTCAATAATATTTATTATCGTTAGCTGCTCCTGCGGGTTGTTAGAACTGTCAGTTGGGTGGGCGAGATAGGCGTGGCCGTTACGAACCGCCAAAGCATTTACCGGCTGGAGTGAACTTTGTCCTTGAGTTGGCCAGCCGCCCACCCAGAACGGTGAGAGGGGGGTGTGGACATCTATGATATGAAACTCTGGTCCGCTTCCAGTCTTTGAAAGCCCGAGATAAATATATCCATCCTTATAAAAAATATTTTTACCTATAGCCTGACCGCCCGAGCCAGTCACTCTGGCCCCAGATGAGGTTGCAAGCTTCAGACTGACTATAGCTGGATTCCAGTTGCTAGTGGGTGAGCTGACATCCACCACCTGAAGCTGGGCACAACTTGGTCCCACCGAGCAGGAGTTAAAATTTGCATCGTGTGCGTTCGCGACATACGCGTAATCCCCGGCGACCTTGACGGCGTTGAGGCCGTCTCTTGTACTACCGGCATTGTCTGTACCGCCCAAATATATAGGCTTCGTTGATTGATTTGAAATATCAAAAACAAAAAGAGTTTTGTCGATATTTACCGCAGTTTCACCGACCGTTACATAAAGCTTCCCCCTATAAGCATCGAGATCGGTAACTGGATATGTGCCAGAAAGACCGGCGGGCAGAAGATCAGAGGCGCGCAAAGTATATGTACGAGCTACGGGGCTAGACCAATTACCTTCTGGAGAAGAATTGCAGGTAGAGGCGCCAACGGAACTTGAAAAATCTGTTACGATAGTTTTTAATTCAACACTTTGTCTCAGGCCGCGCTCGCTTTGCCAACTGATTTCTACCACTACCTCTTTTGTTAAAAAGTCTGGGCGAAGATTTACAGAAATTCTCTCGGTGTAGAAGCCGTTGTGGGTCGTGGTGGAATTTACCAAATTAAAATCTTTCCGCGCCAGCGCCTGTTGTCTTTCTATAAGAGCTTGTGCTCGTTTAAGTGCTTCACTCGCGGACTCGCTACTGGCAAGCGACATCTGATTGCCAAAAGAAATAAGTATCACAGATGAGAGAACTATGACCATTATGGTCATGGCGATAATCACTTCCAGGGTTGAAAATCCTTTATTCATTTTATTTTGTCCAGAAAATCTGTCCTTCGGAGCCAATAGTTGTGGTTGAAACGGTGCCAGAATCGGAAATAATAATATCCCCCGCTGTAAACACTTCGCCCGAGAGTGGCTGGAAAACGATTTCAGCCAGTCCTGTGACGAAAGCGCCACCAGTCTTTTCAACCACCTCGTTGTATTCGTCATCGGGATTATAAGAACTGCCCTGAAAAATTATGAATCGGTCACTCTCTATCTTTACGCCATGTGGTAGACCGTCCGTGCAGAGTGGTCCGAAACAAGTATTGCTTATTGCTAAGGCACGAGCTCGGTGTAGGGTGCTTATAAGGAGGTCTCGATCTGAGCGAAAAATTTGTTTTTTGAAACTATCTACCCCCATAACCATAGAAAACCCGCCGATGAGAGCCACCAAGCCGAGCACTACGAGAATTTCCATTAGGGTCATTCCTCGGTCGAGTCTCTGTTTTCGGAGAACGTGCGACATTTGTCTGGATTATTTTTGAAGTCCTTGGGTAATGCTATAGATGGGGGTAATTATGGAAATGGCGACAAAGCCAACGAGTAACCCCATGATAACCATGAGCACCGGTTCAATCATGTTGGATAAATTTTTTGTTGAATCCTCCACCTCGCTCTCATACATATCCGAGAGATAGTTCAGAGTCTCGGAAAGGTTGCCGCTTCGTTCGCCGACAGAAATAATTTGTGAGAGAACATCAGGAAAAAGTTTTCTATAATTTTTCATGTGAGAAGAAATTTTTTCTCCTCTGTTGGCAACTTCCGCAAGTTTTTCAAGTTCGGATCGGTAAATCAAATTATTAGTTGAGCGCGAGGTTATCGGCAGGGCTTCGGAAAGAGTCATTCCACCATTAAGAAGAAGGCCTAGAGTGCGGCTAATGTTGGCTAGATGATAATTTTGAATCATCTGGCCGATTAGCGGGGCGCGCATAGAAAGTCTGTCAAACCAGTAGTGGAATCTTTCGCTTCTTTTAAAAACGAATCTAAGCACTAGAACGAAAACAATGATTCCCAACAATAACCAAAGTCCGTAGGCGCCAAGAAAGTTGCTCGTGGCAATAAGAATCTTTGTGGTTACAGGTAATTCGACGTTAAGACTAAGGAAAATTGGCATTATCTTCGGAAAAATAAAGACAATAAGGAGGCTTGTAATACCTATGGTGGCTAAGGTAATAAAAATCGGATATACCATTGCGCCAACCACCTTTCGCCTTAGAAGTTGCCGCTTCTTTAACTCTTCAGCCAGATAGGAAAGGTTCTCGCTGAGAGCTCCAGTCTGTTCGCCAACAGCAATAATACTTATGGCAAAATCACCAAAAGCGTTTTTGAAATTTTTTAGACTATCGGAGAGCGAACGACCGCTTGAAACATCGGCTATCGTCCTTTCAAGGAGTCTGTTATAACTTTTGGAAATTGTTTGCTCCCGAATCATGCTCAAAGCCTCAATAAGTGAAACTCCGGCATTAATAAGAAATGAAAGACGCTTTGCAAAAAAGGCTTGTTCACCTATAGAAAACTTGCCGAACCTGAAATTTGTCAAAGAACTTTTAAAAGATTTGCCGCCACTACTACTTACTTTTTTTGAAAACATCTTACTCGTGAATTACGCGCAGGACTTCTTCTAGGGTTGTCTCTCCCCTTTTGGTGCGATTTATACCGTCTTCAAGCATGGTGGTCATACCATTTTTAACAGCGATTTTTTTAAGTTCGGAGGCCGACGCCTTGCGAAGGATGGCTTCTCTGATTTCATCATCTGCTACCAGAACCTCGTTGATACAAATTCTACCTGAGTAACCTGAATCATTACATTT
Organism: uncultured Candidatus Saccharibacteria bacterium; assembly: GCA_964446535.1. Taxonomy (GTDB): domain Bacteria; phylum Patescibacteriota; class Minisyncoccia; order Phycocordibacterales; family Zambryskibacteraceae; genus UBA5004. The sequence continues at coordinate 44,446 of CAYUOR010000003.1, forward strand.
CTTGCAACCCTTACCATGAAAAATGGTCTCGCCCCCCTCGAGATCTGAGAGAAGGGTGTTATTTTTCAGACCCTCTTTCATGGCTGTGGTTAGAGCCACCGGCTCTTTGCAGTGTTCACATATTTTCCTTACCAGCCTTTGGCCAATTATGATATTCACGGTCGAGGCAACAAGATAGGTTTCAATACCCATATCTAGCAATCTCGGTAGCGTCGTGGCGGCATCGTTTGTGTGAAGGGTAGAGAGTAAGAGGTGTCCGGTGAGTGCCGTATTTACCGCAATGTTAGCTGTTTCAGAATCGCGGATTTCTCCAACCATAATGATATTAGGGTCCTGGCGAAGAATGGAACGCAGACCGTTGGCAAAGGTGAGGCCGGTACGATGATTTACCTGAATTTGTTCTACGTCGGGAATAGCATACTCTATCGGATCTTCTATGGTAATTATGGAAACTTCCGGTGAATTTAACATTTTTATCATTGTGTAAAGAGTTGTAGTTTTACCGGAACCGGTCGGACCAGTAGAGAGAATCATGCCATTCGGCTTTCTCAGGGCTGTAATTATTTTCTTTCTATCTCCCTCAGAGAAACCCAGGCTTTTAAGATCAAAGTTCTCCGATTTGTCGGCCAGGAGTCGTAGAACCGCGTTTTCACCGTGATACGTTGGTACAATAGAAACCCTGATATCGATGTGGCGCCCATCGGAAAGGTCTTGGCGTAAGCGCCCGTCTTGAGTCGCGTTATGTTCGTCTGTGCGAAGACGCGAAAGAACTTTAATACGAGAAATCACTTCTGGGTGAATCGTTTTGGGGAAATTATAAACATCCTGTAGTACGCCGTCTATGCGAAACCGGACTCGAACTTTATCAACCAGTGGGTCAATGTGAATGTCCGAGGCATGAACTTCATGAGCCTTTTCTATAAGGGAATTTACCAGACCGATAATCGAGAGATTGGTGCCATTGGCAAGTTCCTTCTCTACCGTGTTGGGGTTCGACATAATTCAACTGCTGTGACAACGAACTATACTACAAATTATAGAAATATCAAAATAAAAATCGCCGCAAATCAATACGGCAATTTTTATTCAGCGAGAGCGGAAAAGCTGTCGTTACCTGACGTTTTTTACCTCAGCTTGGAGTCTTTTGAGCTGTTCTAGAAGTGACTGTATTTGCTTTTCAAGCTCGGCAATTCTTGAGGAAGTCTGGGATTCGTCTCTAATATGGAGAGCGGTAATGCCGCCGGAAGCTTCGTCGATCTGGCCTTTACCAGAAAGAATGTCACCAGACTTCATATCGGCAAGTGAAGCTACGCCCACTATCTGGGTACTAGAATTAGTAACAAGTGTCAGGGGTAAACCGTAGATAGTAATTGCAACATTAGAGCCAGAAAGTGAAACAAATTTTGCTCCGCTAAACTGGACTGTGCCTGAAGGATTTATTGAGAAACCAACTTTTGAACCTTCGTGCATTGCCTTATTCTCAGATTTGGTTTCAACTTTGTACTCGGTTTTTACCTTGATTGGTTCCGGTTCCTTCGTTGAATTCTCGGCAAAAGCAAGTTGTGCCGAAAACATTACTGCAAAGACAAGACCTGTTGCTAAAACTCCTAAAATTATTCCCCTTCTAAACGTATATTCATTCATTGTTTTTTATGCTTTATGTGCTAACTACACGATTGTAACACGTCCGTTATACACTTTTTACCCACAGGATATTCACTTAGTTTTCAGAAAAAGAAATTATCAGTAGGAAAAAACTTTATGCGAGTCTTGTGATAAAATCAAAGAAATGAGAAAAAGCTGGCTAATCTTTCTAATTTTACTTCTAGTTCTACTTGGCGTTGGTTTATATTTCCTAGGTGGCAAAAATTCAAGCACTAGTGTTGGTAAGCCGATAGTAGATGAGGGGGGTGTTGTCCGCCAAGATCCTTCAGGCGCTACTTTTATAATTGACGGTGAAAATATCAAGCTCGTTGATGGAAAAAATAAAACAAAAATTGCCCCAGAGAGCTCATTTATCGAGGAAACGTCTCTCTTAGATAAATTTGCTTATGGCGACCTTAATTCTGACGGCAAAGAAGATACCGCCCTTCTTCTGGTGCGTTATGGGGCCGGTTCAGGAACTTTTGTATATCTAGCGGTATACATATCGGGCCCCGTCACCTACCACGGCTCAAATGCGATTTTTCTTGGAGACCGAATATCGCCGGAAACGATATCTATAAAGAATGGAGTTGTGTCCGTAAAATATTTGGATAGAAAGCTAGATGAGCCGATGGTAGCTGAACCCACAATTTCGGTTACAAGAGAATTTATATACAAAAACGGAAGTTTGCAGGAAAAATAACAGAGAGTTTAGTGGTATTTAGCCGAGTTTTATGATTTAATGTTTTCTTCCGCCATTCCGGCGGTTTTAAGTTATGGAGATAAGAAATATCGCTATTATTGCCCACGTTGACCACGGCAAGACCACCCTGACTGATGCTCTAATGCGCCAAACTGGAGTGGCGGAAGAGGGTGTATCTATGGACTCAAACGCGCTTGAGCTCGAGCGCGGTATTACTATTTATTCAAAAAATACTTCAATCTTTTATCCAAAAAATGGTGAAAAGCGCCCCGTAACAAAGATAAACATAGTTGACACGCCTGGACACTCAGACTTTGGCTCAGAGGTGGAGCGAGTTTTGCGGTCGATTGACACGGTGCTTTTGGTAGTTGATGCTCAAGAAGGACCCATGCCTCAAACACGTTTCGTTCTTAAAAAATCATTGGAGCTTGGCCTCAAGCCTATTGTGGTTATAAATAAAATAGACAAGGCTGCGGCAAGGCCCGAAGCTGTGCACGAAGAGGTCTTAGAACTTTTTATAGAGTTGGGAGCAAATAACGAACAAATAGATTTTCCAACGGTTTACGCCATAGGCAGGCAGGGAATTGCCAAAAAAGGTCTTCAAGATGAATCTAGGGACTTGACTCCACTTCTTGAAACCATCCTCGAGCATGTCGCGCCATCATCCAAGAATGATATAGAACAGAAGCCGGAAGACTTGTCGGCACAACCCTTTAATCTGGCGTACGATAATTTCCTTGGACGCCTGGCGGTCACACGCATTTACGAAGGAGGGGTAAAAAGCGGACAGAAAGTTTTCGTAAAAAAACCGAATGGTGAATCTTATGAAGGAAAAATTACAAAGCTCTACACCTTTGAAGGTCTAAAAAGAAAAGAAACGGAAGAGGTTAGGGCTGGAGATATTTGTATAATTGCCGGTCTCCCAGAAATTTATATTGGTGACACTATTGTGGGTGGAGAAGGTATTCCGGCGCTGCCGGCCATTTCTATTGACGAGCCAACAATATCACTAAATTTTCTTGTAAACGACTCCCCTTTCGCTGGTCGCTCGGGCAAGTTTGTAACAGGTAGACAAATCCGTGAACGATTAGAGCGTGAACTTGAGGTTAATGTTGGGCTTAGAGTAAATTTTGCTACTGGAGAAATTATGACGGTCTACGGTCGTGGCGAGCTTCATATCGCCGTCTTGCTTGAGAATATGCGAAGAGAAGGTTTCGAGCTGCAGGTCTCGCAACCACAAGTGCTTGAGAAGGTGGAGAATGACACAAAACTTGAGCCATATGAAGAGGTTGTTGTAGATGTGCCAAGCGATATGGCAAGCGCTATAATCGCCCGCCTTTCGGAACGTCGGGGAACCATGATTGATATGAAAGTTCATGAAAATCAGAACAGAATAATCTTTGAAATTCCAACCAGAGGTCTTCTTGGTTATAGAAATCAATTTGTTGTCGATACTAAGGGGCTTGGTATTCTTTCTTCTAGATTTATTGCCTTTAAACCACACGCCGGAGACATGAAGCATGAGAAGAATGGTGCCATGATTTCTATGGAAAAGGGAAAGGCCCTCGCTTTTGCCCTCGACAATCTGCAAAAGAGAGGCGTTCTCTACATAGAACCCGGTGATGAAATTTATGAGGGTCAGGTTGTCGGCAATACCGCCAAAGGAGAAGATCTCTACGTTAATCCAACCAAAGGTAAACAACTAACGAACATGCGCGCCTCGGGTTCGGACGAGGGTATTTTTCTCGCTCCTGCCTACAAATTGGATATAGAGAAAGCTATGGAGATTATGAATAGTGACGAATACATAGAAATTACACCCGAGGCGGTTCGGTTAAGAAAAATTTACTTGACCAAAGAAGCCCGTACAAAAGCGATGAGGAAAGCGGTATAATATCGCTATGAAAAAACTCGAGACTTCTTCATATAAAGGGGTTAGGGATTTCTACCCGGAGGATATGAAGGTGCAGAATTACATTTTCGATACCTGGCGTAAGGTGGCAGAAAAATTCGGCTACGTTGAATACGGCGCCTCGATCCTTGAGCCAACAGAGCTCTACACGGAAAAATCGGGCGCAGAGATTATAAACGAGCAAACCTTTACCTTTACTGACAGGGGTGAGCGTTCTGTTACCTTGCGACCGGAGATGACACCGACACTTGCACGCATGGTCGCCGCTAGGCGTAGGAACTTGAAATTTCCTCTTCGGTGGTACGCCATACCAAATCTTTTCCGCTACGAACGCCCGCAGCGAGGTAGAAAGCGAGAACATTGGCAACTGAATTGTGATCTCTTGGGCATAGAAGGTGTTGAGGGCGATAAGGAAATAATTTCTCTCGCATACAGTGTTATGAAAGAATTTGGTGCCAAAGATTCTGATTTTGAGATTAGAATAAACAATGCCGATATAGAGAAATTTCGAGATATCGGGGCGAATTTTGTCTACGACGCTTCCCTGGCAAGAGGGCAAACATATTATACTGGGGTAGTTTTTGAAATATTCGATACCGATAAATCAAACCCTAGGGCTCTGGCGGGTGGTGGGCGCTACGACAACCTTCTGGAGCTTTTTGACGTGGCGCCAGTGCCGGCGATTGGCTTCGGTATGGGTGATATCACTTTGCGCGACTTTCTTGAAACTCATGGACTGCCCATATGCGCAAGGTAGTTTTTGATATAGAAACTAAAAATTTTTTTTCTGACGTTGGGGGTAACGACCCAGCGCTTTTGGATTTGGCTCTGGTTGCCATTCACGACTCGGAAACTAATTCTTACCAGTCGTTTCTCGAGGAAGAGCTAGTCAGGCTCTGGCCAATAATTGAGCGGGCCGATGTTCTCATAGGCTTTAACTCGGACCATTTTGATATACCTCTTCTCAATAAATATTATTCGGGGGATTTAACAAAAATAAAAAGCCTGGACTTACTCAAAGAGATAAAAAATACTTACGGCAGAAGAATGCGTTTGGATCAGCTCGCCGAGGGCACTCTTGGTAAAAATAAGTCGGGGGGTGGTGCTGATGCTATAAACTGGTGGCGAGCTGGGGATATAGAGCGAGTTCGCTCATACTGTATTGACGATGTTAGGCTTACCAAGGAGCTTTACGAATATGCGTTAAAAAACGGAAAACTTATTTTTAAAGAAGGTGGAGTATTGAACGAAATAAAGCTTGATGTTTCAAGTTGGGAGAGGCCAAATGGGCACAAACTTACCTTTTCGCTACCGTTTTAATTCTGATATAATTGTTTTCATAAACATTAATTAAAAACTATGGATCCAAATCAAAATCCTGACTCGAACCCCTTAAACAGAAACTTGGTGCCTTTAGCCATAGTAATTGCTGGCGCGCTTGTTGCCCTAGCAATTTACTTTGGTGGAAGCGACTCATCTTTGCGTCTGCCGACAGGAAACGCCGAGAACACAACCACAAAGGCCGAGATCGCCCCAATTACCGAAAGAGATCACATCCTAGGCAGTCTTAACGCCGAACTTACCGTAGTTGAGTATTCTGACACCGAATGTCCATACTGTAAGGTCTTTCATAAAACAATGCACCAAGTCGTTGAAGACTACCAAGGCAGAGTAGCTTGGGTTTATAGACACTTCCCGATAGTACAACTGCACGCCAAGGCGCCAAAAGAAGCAGAAGCAACAGAATGTGCGGCTGAACTTGGCGGTAATCAAGCTTTTTGGAGATATATAGACAGGCTCTTTGAGCTTACGAATTCCAATGATTCACTCGACCTCGCAGAGTTGCCAAAGATTGCCGTCGCCATAGGACTTAACCAAGCCGCCTTTAATGAATGTCTCTCAAGCGGAAGGCACTCTGAATTCGTCGCGAAAAGTGTCGAGGCAGCTGTTAAGGCCGGAGCCCGCGGCACCCCGCACTCTGTTATTGTAACTAAGGGTGGGAAACAGCTGGTTATAAACGGAGCTGAGCCGATAGAATCAGTAAAGGCAAAGATTGATTCTCTCCTTAAGTAATTAGCGAACCTTGTCTTGAAGATACTTGAAAATGGCGTACATAGCGTACGTGTCAAGATTGCAATACTCTCTTAGATCGGCCATTATTTTTTCTTTGTCTTTCTGATTTTTTCCGCGGAGAATGGTCTCCATCCAAACCCTCTGAGCTTGTCCACCGTGGGAAATATTCAGGTCCTTGTAGCTGAAATCTGGCAAGAGTGCCGGCAAAACAGACTTTATGGATGATCGACCAAAGAAATCTTTGTCCACAAACCAACCCTTGGAGAAGGGCACCATTAGATCCACCATTCTATCATTGACGCCATCCAAAAAAATTTTGTATTCGGGATACGCCTCGCCCATTTCTTTATTGCGACCTTTTTCAAAGGGCATATACCAAGAAATTACTGAACCGAAGCCAGAGAAATCATCTTTTAACCGCTTTAAGAGATGGGGCACAGGGTCGCTCTTTTCCGTATGTAGATACTCCTTGTGTTTCGGCTCTGTTCCTGGTTTCTCAAGAACATGGAGAGAATACTGAAATGGAATCTGCTGGTACGGGCGATAACCATCAAAAGCAGGAAGAACTCCAGCCATAGTTTCGTAATCGAGAAAATACAAAGGGTATTTCAGATCGTTGAGAAAGTTTTTAATTTCTTCGGTATTTACGTGCTGCCTTCCCGATTTCATCGCTTCAACCTGGCGCAGTTGTTTTTCGTTGAGTGGCCCATCAAGCGGAATATCGTTTAGAAGTTCTATACCGTTATCTTCGAGCCAGGCAATAGTTTTAGAATCCGGACTATAGAGTTTATATATGCTGGTTTCCGGCAACTTGCCCCTGATAAGCTGAAAGATTTTTAGCCACTCTTCAAAGACCTCGCCCCCTTGGCTCAGGTGTCGAGGAGAAATGTCTGGCATCGTTTTTGACTCAAGAATCTTAAAAGCTCTGGCGATGTTTTCCCTGGTTTCTTCCAGGGCTTCACGCACTTCGGCGGTAACGTCAGCCTTTGATGTGATACCTTTCGGATCTATATCCCCTCTTCTTACATATTTGTTATTGACGTGAAGAACGGAGATATTTCTTACCTTAAAACCAGCATCTTCAAGAACAATGGTCTGGAATGCAAGATCTACAATGTGTTCCGGTTTGACGCTTGTTGAGGCCTTTATTTCCGAGAGGTCAAATGTATTTTTGCCTGCTTTTTCCAAAACGTCGAAAATCGCGGTAATGTTGTTGACTTCAATTCGACCCTGGAGAATGGTTTTTGTTCCTTTCTCAACTTCTTTTAGAGTAAGATCAGGAAGGGCATAATATTTCGTACCACTAAATTCATTGCCGTCTTTTTTGTAACCGAGGCGTACCGCATCTGGAAAAAGTTTCTCGGCATAGCTCTCAAAGAGCGTTCCTTCGTCAAAGAGCGCCTGTAAATCCTCGTCGGGCAGAGGCAGTTTACTCTTATCGTACTTCTTGAGCCAAAGCCAGGCGGGATGTTTGAGAAACAAGAGAAACTCTGACTTGGATATAACCATCGTTTCTTATTAGTACCCTCTAAGTCTGTTTATCTTTTCGTGTTGGCGGATTTTTTCGTGCGCTTTTGCTTCAATCTGCCTTATGCGCTCGCGAGTAACACCGAAAACTTTACCCACCTCTTCCAGAGTGTGCGTGTAGCCGTCAGTAAGTCCGTGCCTCATTTCAAGAATTTTTCTCTCTTTGGGTGGTAGGTCTCCCAGAATTTCTTTAACTTGATCGGAGACGATGCGTCGTGAAGAATCCTGATCGGGTGAGAGCACCTTGTCGTCGGCGAGAAAATCGCCAAGCTTCGATTTTCCGTCGTCACCGTCGTCACCAACCGGGCTTTCGAGAGAAACGGTCGATTGGTCAATTTTTTCTATATGGTAAATTTTGTCTACATCCATATTCATTTCAAGCGCAATTTCCTCCTGTAGAGGTTCTCTGCCTAAATCTTGTGTCAGTCGGCGAACGACCTGTTTATACTTGGCAATGGTTTCGACCATGTGTACGGGAACACGGATGGTTCTTGACTGGTCGGCAAGGGCGCGAGTTATAGCCTGCCTAATCCACCAAGTGGCATAGGTAGAAAATTTAAAACCCTTTGTCCAATCGAATTTTTCTACTGCCTTGTGGAGACCTAGATTCCCTTCCTGAATAAGGTCAAGCAGGGTAAGATCGGGACTTCGGTTTGCATATTTCTTCGCGATAGAGACAACGAGACGAAGATTGGCTTTCATTAGAAGATTTTTGGCATCCATGTCGCCGGCTTCAATGCGTTTGGCGAGCTCTTTTTCCATAGAACCAGCAATAAGCGGGTATTGCCCGATTTCACGCAGATACATCTGAATAGAATCGTAAGAGGAGTCGCCTCTAGAATAGGCGTACTGTTTGCCCTCCTTTTCTTCCGGCAGATCGAGCAGTCCGCCACCTTCAAGAACATCAATGCCAAGGGTGTTAAACTTTTCGTATAACTCGTCAAGAAGAGAGATGTCGGTTTCTATGTTTGGAAATTCTTTAAGAATCTCGTCATAGGTAACAAACCCGCGCTCTTTACCGCGAGCCGTGAGGTGTTCAATTTTTAGAGCTTCGTTGATTCTCTGCTTAACGGGTTTTTTAGACTTAGTTTTAGTCGGTTTTTTAGTTTTTTTAACACTAGTCTTAGCCACTTTTTTAAATCGTTTTTTGGCGATTTTCTTGGCTCTGTATTTAATTTTTTTTATTTTTTTCTTCACAAAATTATCTAACTATATTACAACACTTTTTTCTTCTCCTCGAGTGAGCGCATCTCGGCATGTATTTTTTTAATAGACGCCGAAATGTTTTTGACAAGCTCTTCATCTCCCGTCGCCTCTCCTCGAGCTAGTTCTGCGGAAAGGCGCGTAAGCTCGTCGCGCAAATCAAGTTCTAATAAACTGTTGACGAGCTCTGCTTCTTCCTTCCGAAGAGCAAGAATTTCCGAATCAGTCTCTGGCAGCTCCTTTAGCCAGACTCGTACTTCTGCGAGACGCTCCTCTACCTGTTCTCTCTTTGAGACACGGGGGGTCTCCTTTTTTAGTTCTGGCTCTTTTGGCATATTTGAGCCGGATAAAATTTCTGGAACAGCGACCTTCTTTAAATCTGTCCAGATTAAATCTTCTTTAATCCCCGTACGCTTGGCAATCATCGAGACGAAGTGTGATTGCTCCATGGCGCTGCCAATAAGTTTTATCATTGGCAAAATTTTTCTTTCAATAAGTTTGCCGAGTTTCCGCTGGTTTTTTTCCAATTTCTCAAGTTTATTGAAGAAAAATTCAATGGCCGGCAAAGAGTTTTTCAATATTTCTTTCCAGTCATTTGGATTTTTCTTTATTGTATCGGCTGGATCGGAATTTTTCGGCGATTCAGCAATTTTTACTTCAAGACCCATGGCGAGAGCCTGCTCGGTTGCTCTTTCCGCAGCTTTTTCACCGGCATTGTCGCCATCAAAAGCAAGGATTATGCGATTGGAAAGCTTTTTAAGGCGCTCCAGATGTTCGCGAGTGAAAGCCGTGCCTGACGAAGCAACGGCGTTATCAATCCCCGCCTGATGAGACAGAATCAAATCAAGAGGCCCTTCAACAAGGATGGTGTAATCTTTTTTTCTGATGCTATCTTTGGCCCGATCAAGCCCGTAGAGAGCCTGACTTTTCGAGAAAACTATGGTGGTTGGGCTATTTAGGTACTTGGGCACACCGTCTTTTTCTAAAGCTCTACCGGAAAAGGCAATAACATGACGATTAATATCGGCAAGAGGAAAAATGACTCTGTTTCTGAATACGTCATATGGGCCGTTGGCTGGATTTTCTTCACTAATTTTGGCAAGTCCAGCTTTAATAATTATGTCTTCGGCATAACCAGAGTTTTGCAGATGGTTATATAGGGCCCGCCATTCATTCGGTGCATACCCCAGACGCCAGGCACTAATTGTTTCCTTAGCAACACCTCTAGAAATAAGATAATCGGATGCTTCCTTTTTTTCTTTTAGGTTTTTTTCAAAGAACTTTGCTGCCTCCTCAAGCGCGGCTAATATTTTATCCTTTTCGGCGCGCGACTCGTCATTTCCACGATATTCAATCTCGACGCCCGCTTTTTCGGCGAGCACCTTGAGAGCGCCCCGAAAATCTAGGCCGTCCATTTGTTCGAGGAAGGTAAAGATGTCGCCCTTAGCACCACAGCCGAAACAATAAAAACTTTGTCGAGCGGGAGAAACGAAGAAAGAAGGTGTCTTCTCCTTGTGGAATGGGCAATTTGCTTTAAAACTCTGCCCAGCTTTCTGGAGCTTGATGTAGCCGGAGATAAGCTCGGCTATATCTATTCTTTCTTTGATTGTGTCGACATCGCCTCGCATATTAGTTTTTCCTTGTACCCGTCTTTGAATCCGGTGCCGGCCGGAATGAGGCGCCCGATAATCACATTCTCTTTAAGCCCAATAAGATTATCCTCGGCACCTCGAACGGCAGCTTGTATAAGAACTCGTGGGGTGTGCTGGAACGAAGCGGCAGAAAGGAAGCTTGCCCTTGATAGAGAAACCTCGGTAATACCCATGATGACGGCGTCGGCGACTGCTTCTTTCAAATTCTTATCTTTCATTTCCTTATTAAGCAGGGTGAGTCGAGAAGCCTCAACTATGTCGCCTCGAGTTAATCTGGTATCGCCGGGGTCCTTAATTTTACGACGACCAAACATCTGGCGAATGATGAGTTCAATGTGTTTGTGCGATACCGCGGCGCCTTGGAGTTCATAGAGCTTTGAAACTTCATGAATAATGTAACCTTCTGTCTTTTCTCGCCCGGCGTATCGGAAGAGTTCGTCAAGATCGGCCGATCCATCGGTCAAAATGTCGCCCCTTTTAACAGATTGGCCGACCTTAGCAAGAAGAGTTCTTGAAGCTTGAACGGTATATTCATTATCAAGTTTTTTACCCTTAGTTTCTCCGAGTTCTGGTGTAACGACAATCAACCTGTCATGACCTAGAGTTTTTATCTCACTTATTACCCCATCAATGTGGCTGATAATAGCGGGGTTTTTTGGTTTCCTTTTCTCAAAGATTTCTTCAACGCGCGGTAGACCGGCCACGATGTCGCCGCCGAGAGATGCAATACCTCCGGCATGGAAAGTACGCATCGTAAGCTGAGTGCCCGGTTCTCCGATAGCTTGCGCCGCGATAGTACCAACCGCTTCTCCAAGCTCGACCGGCTTGTTATTACCAAGGTCAACACCATAGCACCTAGCACAAAGACCACGAACAGACTTACAGGTTAAGGGAGAACGTACCAGAACTGATTCAATTTTGGTTTTGTCGACTGTTTTTGCATCATTATTGGTTATGAGATGCCCCCGCTTGAAAAGAAGGGTGCCATTTTCGTCAACGAGATCAGTAGCAAGAAATCGGCCTTTAATATTTTTGGAAAGAGGCATTTCAATACCGGATGCGGTCTTTTTATTTATGGTCGTACCGTCTTTCGTACCACAATCCTCTTCAGTAATAATCTCATCCTGCGCGACGTCGAACAGCCTCCTTGTTAAGTAACCAGCTTTGGCAGTATTGAGAGCCGTATCGGTCAAGCCCTTTCGCGAGCCGTGAGTGGTGATGAAGTATTCAAGTGGCGTGAGTCCTTCTTTATAGCAAGAGAGGATTGGAAATTCGAGTGTCTCGCCAGAAACATTTACGATAGAGCCTTTCATGCCTGCCATTTGGTTTAGGTTGCCGAAGGAACCTCGTGCTTCCGAAAGAATAACGTCGTAAATGGGGTTGGTGCTTTCAAGAGTTTTTGGAATAAGCTTTTCTATTTCGGATTTTATCCCTTGCCAGATTTCAACAGACCTAACGATGCGCTCTTGCTCCGATAAAAGTCCTTCTCGAAACTGTTCTACCACTTCTCTGACAGCGCCGTGCCCCTTCTCAATAATTTCCCATTTACCCTTAGGAATGTTGACATCGGCAAGTCCCCAGGTAATACCAGAGTGGGTTGCGTATCGAAAACCAAACGCCTTGATCCTGTCGATAATCGGAGGGACATCGTCAACACCGTAGCGCGCCAAAAGGTCATCGATCAATTCCGACATTCTCTTCCTGCCGATTTCCTGGTTTATGAACGGGTAATCTTTCGGTAGAACAACGTTGAAGAGAAGTCTGCCGACGGTGGTTTCAAATTTCTTGCCTTCAAATTGTTTATATCGCTCGGTGTCGGTGGGCAATACCCATACTTTGGCGCGCAAGTCGACGGCGCCAAAGTCGTAGGCAGTAATGGCACTATTTGGATTTGGATAATATTTCCCCTCCCCCTTGGCGCCAGACACAATGCGCGTGGTCCAATAGGTGCCAAGCACAATGTCCTGGCGAGGCGAAACAACCGGTTCTCCATTGCCGGGTTTAAGAATATTTTTATCGGCAGCCATAACCAGACGCGCCTCGGCCTGAGCTTCCTCAGATAGAGGAACGTGAACCGCCATCTGATCCCCGTCAAAGTCGGCGTTGAAAGCGGTGCAGACAAGCGGATGTAGCTGAATGGCATTACCTTCTATAAGAACTGGCTGAAAAGCCTGAATACCAAGTCTGTGAAGAGTTGGAGCACGGTTTAGAAGAACATATTTGCCTCGAATGACTTCTTCAAGAATGGCCCAGACCTCGGGAATAGCATCTTCAATCAATCGACGAGCGCCGGGTATGTTATAAGCCAGTTCGCGTCTAAGTAGCTCCGATATGATAAACGGTTTAAATAGTTCGAGTGCCATGTGTTTGGGCAGACCACACTGATGGAGTTTGAGTTCTGGACCAACAACAATAACGGAGCGAGCAGAATAATCCACACGTTTACCTAAGAGATTTTGCCTGAAAAGACCCCTCTTTCCCTTCAGGTTGTCGGAGAGGGATTTGAGCGGACGTCTTTGTGCCTGGCTCGAGGAGGCGGTTGAGTGCCTAATGGTATTGTCGATAAGCGCATCAACAGCTTCCTGCAGAATTCTTTTTTCGTTTCTCAAAATAACATCCGGGGCATTAATTTCCTTTAGTTTTTTAAGGCGATTGTTGCGATTTATAACGCGTCGATAAAGGTCGTTTACGTCTGAGGTGGCGTAGCGACCGCCATCCAGAGGCACCATCGGTCGGATAGCCGGCGGGATAACCGGAATACGAGTAAGAAACATCCACTCGGGGCGGTTGCCGGCATTTATCATCCAGCGCACGGTACTAAGACGCTTATTAAGTCGCGGAATTTCGGTAGAGGGAGCATGCTCCAACTCCCCTTCTATTTCTTTAAGAAGTTTTTGCAGATCGATATTTTTCAGAATGTTGTAGACCGCTTCCGCACCAATCTGCGCCTCAAAGACGGTCGGGTACTTAACGCTTGCTTTGTGGTACTCAACCTCATTTAAAACTTTTCCTGCAACCAAGGATTCAATGTCTTTCTTTGTGGCAAGCGCGAGTTCTTTCAGAGCAAGTTTACTCTTGCTGTCCTGGAGTACTTTTGATTTTGCTTTAAATTCTGATTCCAAATCCTTGAGAACTCTTGCCTTCTCACTCTCGGAAACATTAGTGATGATATAGCCGGCAAAATATATAACCTTTTCCAGGTCGGCGACGGGGATACCAAGAACAAGGGAAATTCTTGAGGGAATATTTTTTAGGAACCAGATGTGGGCAACTGGGGTTGCAAGTTCAATGTGTCCCATGCGTTCTCGGCGAACGATAGAGCGGGTAATCTCGACACCGCACTTTTCGCAAACAACGCCTTTGTATCTGATACCACGATACTTACCGCAGTAGCATTCAAAATCCTTATCGGGACCAAAAATCTTTTCATCGAATAGGCCGTTTCTCTCGCTTCTCTGGGTTCGATAATTTATCGTCTCCGGCTTTGTAACCTCGCCGTGAGACCATTCTTTAATACGCTCGGGCGAAGCTAATTTAATATGAATTGCATTGAAGTCCTCCGAACTATTCTGTTTTCCTCTATAGTTATGCATTATTTTGTTCTTTATCCTGTTTCTTCTTCAAATCAACATCGAGTGAAAGCCCGCGAAGATTATTTAAAAGAACGTTAAACGAGGCCGGTATGTGCGGCTCAGGAATTTTCTCGCCCTTTACTATGGCGTCAAACGCTGCCGAGCGACCAAGAATATCGTCAGATTTTATCGTAAGCATTTCCCGCAAAGTGTGACTTACACCATGACCCAAAAGCGCCCAGACTTCCATCTCGCCGAAACGCTGGCCTCCGTTTTGAGCCTTTCCGCCGAGTGGCTGTTGGGTAATAAGGGAATACGGTCCGATGGATCGCATGTGGATTTTGTCTTCAACCATGTGATGAAGCTTAAGAACATACATATAACCGACAGCGATATCTTGCTCAAACTCTTCTCCGGTGCGGCCGTCAAAGAGTTTAACCTTGCCGTTTTCTTTAAAGCCTGCCTTCGTCAATTCTTCTTTGATTTCATCTTCCGAGGCTCCCGCAAAGGGCGGTACAATTGCTTGATAATTCAAGGTGTGGGCGGCAAGACCTAAGTGCATCTCAAGAATCTGTCCTAAGTTCATTCGAGAAGGTACTCCAAGCGGTGTCAAAATTATGTCTATTGGCGTGCCGTCGGCCATATAAGGCATTTCCTCAACCGGCAAAATCTTTGAAATCACGCCCTTGTTTCCGTGCCTGCCGGCAAGTTTGTCTCCTACCGAAACATTGCGAAGTTGTGCCACCTGAATATGAATTTGTTTCAGAATACCTGATTCTAATTTGTCACCCTTTTCTCGGCTAAAGACTTGCACAGAAATGACACGGCCCCGCTTACCTCCTTCCATGCGCTTGGAAGTATCCTTGACGTCACGCGCCTTTTCGCCGAAAAGTGATCTAAGCAAACGTTCTTCGGGAGTAAGTTGGGATTCGCCCTTCGGTGTAATTTTCCCGACCAAAATATCGCCAGGGCGAACCTCGGCACCCACGCGGATAATGCCATCTTCGGCGAGATTCTTGAGTTTTGACTCACCGACGTTCGGAATGTCACAAGTGGTCATCTCCGGGCCAAGCTTGGTATCACGAACATTGACCGTAAATTCTTCGACGTGAATTGAAGTAAATTTACTCTTCTCCACCAAACGTTCCGAAATAATAATGGCGTCCTCATAATTGGCTCCGGACCAGGACATGAAAGCAACCAAGACATTTTGTCCGACAGCCATCTGGCCCTGCGCCGAGGATGAGGTGTCGGCAAGAACGGTTCCCTTTTTGACCTTGTCCCCGATTCCGACCGATGGTCTCTGGTGAAAAGTGGTAAAACCATTGGTCATAGAGAAATTAACTAAAGGAAATTCGTGAGTATTACTCTTATTGTCTTTGACCTTAATCATCTTGCCGTCAACGTAAGAAACCGTACCATCAACGTTTGAAACAACCATGCGACCGGTATCACGTATTGCCGCCTCTTCTATACCTGTGGCGACAAGAGGAATTTCCGGCACAATACATGGTGTCGCTTGTTTCTGCATGTTTGAACCCATGAGCGCGCGGTTCGCATCGTCATGGTTAAGAAACGGAATCATCGAAGTAGCTATAGAAAATGCCTGATTGGTCGCAACATCCATAAACTGAACTTCATCTTTAGGTACAAGCTGAGGTCTACCGCCGACACGAACCTCGACCATCTCTGGTACGATTTTCCCGTCTTCCGTCGGGGTAGCCGCATGAGCAATGTTAGAATTCTCTTCTTCTAGTGCGTTAAGATATTTAATTTCGTCGGTAATTTTACCGTCTTTGACAACCGCGTATGGAGTTTCGATCATACCGAAGTCGTTGATACGCGCATAGGCCGAGAGACGCAAAATTAAACCGATATTCGGACCCTCCGGAGTCTGGATGGGGCAGAGTCTACCGTAGTGCGATGGATGCACGTCTCTCACTTCGTAACCCGCTCGGGCACGATTTAGCCCACCGGGACCAAGAGCAGAAACTGTTCTTAAGTGCTCGAGTTCGGCCAAAGTATTTTCCTGCTGAGCAAATTGGGAAAGCTGGTTCGTGGTAAAAAACTCTTTCATCCTAGCCTGAAGAGGTTTGGGAGAAATGAAGTGAACAGGCAGGGTCACATCAGTATCGATCGTGGACATTCGGTTTTGAATGTTTCTCTTAATCTGCGCCATGCCAACCCTAATCTTCTGCTGGAAAAGTTCTCCCACCAAGCGCACCCTTCGGGAACCGAGGTGGTCGATATCATCCGCTTGCGCGTCAGGCATCGCATTGAGACGTGCCATGTGTGAGAGAATGGTGACAAAATCCTGAAGCGAGAGAGTTCTGCGTTCAATTTCTTTGGCTGTTTCTTTTATGCCAAAGCGATTATTGAATCTGAAGCGACCGACGCGAGAGAGGTCGTAACGATCTTTGCTGAAAATAGAGAGAACAAACTCTCTGGCATTGTCGGCAGCAGCCAAGTCTCCGTCCCTGAGGCGTTTGTGGATTTCGATAGCAGCCTCATCGGCAGTGGTAGTGTGGTCTTTAGCTAGGGTTTTCTCTATGTGGTTCTTCGCCTCCGCTACGTCATTAAAAAGTGCAAGGATTTTATCGTTTGAGATAGCGTGATTTGTGTTGCCCGCCATTAAAAAACGGAGAAGGGTCGTGACAGGGAATTTTCTTTTTCGATCAATTCTTACGTAAAAAGTACCATCAAGATCAACCTCAAGCTCGATCCAGGCGCCGCGTCCGGGAATAATCTTGGCTCCGAAAGTTTTCTTGCCCCGCAGTTCTTGCGAAGTAAAGGAGATTCCCGTTGAGCGAGCAAGTTGCGGCACCACCACGCGTTCTATACCGGAAATGATAAAGGTGCCGTGAGAGGTCATGAGTGGGAAATCCGCCATGAAAATTTCCTGCTCTTTTTCCGTACCGATAATAAGATTTTTTAGTCTGACTTTTACTTTAAGGGGCGCTTCGTAGGAGAGTTTCCTTTCTTTCGCGGTGTATTCGTCTATTTTTGGCGCAGCTAGTTCAAACCCGATAAAATCAAGTTTAAATTTCTTTTCTGAAAAATCTTTAATTGAAGAAAACTCTTCAAAGACTTCCTTTAGACCTTTTTCTATAAGCCATTTAAAAGATTCAATCTGCGAAACCACGAGATTAGGTATCTCGGTTAGTGGTTCCCTAAAGCGCCCGAAATATTTTTTCGTGTGCTCGACCTTATGAGTATTTTTAGACGATGGGGTTGGGTTCATGAAAACAAAAACCAAGGGCGCGGTTCGGTCCGTGCCCATAAATTACCTAAGCCAGAAACTTTAGTATTAAATCCCCTTCGTTGCAGCCGTAACTCAATCGAGTCGAAGTTGGGAATATAGTAATCGAAGCACTTTTTCTTGTCAAGAGCTACCTCTTGCGCTTCTTCCACTTCTCTATTTCAGCGTGATCTCCAGAGAGTAGAATTCGCGGTACTTTATATGTCTTACTCTTATATTTAAACTCGGCCGGTCTTGTATAAACGTCTCTTGCGGCCGTGCGACGCTCCTCAAGAGAATCAAGATTGCCAAGTACTCCGGGAATACGCCTAGCGACAACATCCAATAAAATCATTCCGGCAAGCTCGCCCCCAGTCAGAACATAAGGTCCAACCGACAGGTCCTCTGTTTTAAACACCTTTTTTACGCGCGCATCTATGCCTTCGTAACGGCCACAAATTATTATCACGTCTTTTGATTTTTTGACGAGAGTGTCGGCATAGTTGTTATTAAGTTGTTTGCCCGAAGGAGAGAGGAAAATAATTTTTGGATTTCTCTTGGCACGTTTCACTGCCGCCTCTACGGCGGAAATTACTGGTTCAGCCTGTATTACCATCCCCGGACCTCCAGCATAAGGTGGGCGGTCGATACGGCGCCACTTATCTCTGGCATAGTCACGAGGATTGTAGAAAGAGACGCGAATCTTCTTGTCTTCCAGGGCGCGCTTCATTATCGACTCGCCCAAATAAGAGTCAAAAGCCTTGGGAAAAAGGGTAATAATATGGAAATGCATTAGAACTCTATAGATCGAGATCCTCCATCGCCTGCTCCAGTGTTTTAGAATTTGGCACAGTGGGTTCTCGTTTCGCAGCTGGACCAGCAGCGCCAGAGGGTTCGTTAATTTTGAGATTAATACGAGAGTTATTCTTCATGCCGACTACGCGCAAAAGAATTCTGATTGCTTTGGCAGTGTTGCCCGAACGGCCGATAACCTTTCCCATATCTTCCGGGTGCACATCAAGAGTCATGAGAACCCCCATCTCATCCACCGTTCTTTTTATCTTCACGTCTTCAGGATGATTCACCAACCCCTTTACTATGTATTCAAGGAATCCGACGTCGTCTATCATATTGTCTTTAAAAAATTAATCAGACCGCTGCCTTATCTTCCGCCTTCTCCTCCGTCTTCTCTTCTATTGTATCACTGGTCGGAGAAACCTCTTCCGCTTTAGGTATACTCGGCGACCCGCCCTCTGTCGGAGTCTCGCCCTGGGTCTTCTTAGAAACACTTGAAACATCAATCTTTTTACCACGAATAACACCGTGTTTTATAAGCAGGTTGTTGACCGAAGGGGTGAAATTTACCCCTCTTGAGAGCCAGTGTTTTATGCGCTCGGTGCGCAGAAGGTCGGTTTGTTTCCTTGGATCATAAGAGCCGAGAACCTCCTTAACCCGACCGCTTTTGGTGCTGTTCTTGGCATCGGTCAAAACAAGCCTAAAAGACGGCTCGTGTACCCTGCCAACCCTCTGCAGTCTGATTTTTAGCATTACGAAAGAGTAACAAAAAAGATAGGGTTAGTCAAAACTAAAGAATCTTTTCAGCCTCAATAAATTCATCCAAATCGCCCGAGAGCACCTTGTCGATGTCACGAATTTCAACATCGGTCCGATGATCCTTAATCATTTTATAGGGGTGAAAAACGTATGAACGAATCTGGTTCCCCCATTCTATCTGGGTGGTCTTAGAAATATACATACCTCTTTCCTTCGCCCTTCGTTCGTCTTCCAACTTTTTATACAGCTTCGCCTCAAGAAGTCGCAGAGCTTTTTCCCTGTTCTGAGCTTGAGAGCGCTCTGATTCAACGTGGGCAGAAAGATTGGTCGGAATGTGAACAAGGCGCACAGCTGTTTCGCGCTTGTTTACGTTCTGTCCGCCGGGACCGCTCGAGCGAGAATACTCTGTTTTGATTTCCTCGGGAGGAATATCTACTTCCTCCTGTTTATCAAACTTAGGAATAACCTCGACCATGGAGAACGAAGTGTGCCTAAGTTTCTTGGCATTGAATGGAGAGATGCGCACAAGGCGGTGCACCCCAGACTCATTTTTAAGCGTGCCATAAGCGCTTTTACCCCTAATTTCTAGCGTGATATTGCGATAGCCCCCATGGTCGTTTTCATTTTTGTGAATGATTGAGTAGCTGAAAGATTTTTTGTCAAAAAACTTTTGATACATTTCAAGAAGAATACGGGAAAAGTCCTCGGCATCATCCCCGCCGGCGCCAGAAAAAATCGTCATCACGGCATCCCCCTTATCAAATTTACCTAGGCCCTCGAGTTCATTTTTAAGAGATTCGTGTTCGCGCAGAGTTGCTTGGGCTTTTACTTTATCTGACCAGAAATCAGCGGCTGACATTTGCTGTTCTATCTCTTCTATTTTCTTTTTTATTTTCTCTTGATCGGTCATAAACGGAGCCACCTCCGAGGATCGAACTCGGGACCCCGGCTTTACGAAAGCCGTGCTCTACCAACTGAGCTAAGGTGGCGAGATTGAATAAGCTCAGCTGAAACTTTAGCAAAAAGAAACCCCTAAGAAAAGCTGTTAAACAAAGCGCTCTTTGAAAAAAGAAACAGTTTGAAGCGTTATATTCTTGACGAAGAGGGCCGCGGTTATGGCGGCAAGGATCAAAATTGTTTTAACCATAATATCCGTTTGAGAAAATGCCGCTAGGAGATACTCGTAGAAATTCCCAGAAGCAAGCATGTTGGATACCACGCTCGGTACTGAGACAAAGACAAGAAGGATAGCGCTAAAAATCAAAAACAGGATCACCTCCGCGATAAAGGGGCTTCGGAACTTGCGCGTTAAGTACGCAAGGTAAACACTAAACATAATTTTAGTTTTCATATTTAATATTTTCATGCCATCTGGAGCGCCACAACCCTGAACTGTTTTTTTGCCCTGTGTAGTCCGGAGCGAACAGCCGAAAGCGACATGCGCTCTATTTCCGCTATCTCTTCGTAACTTTTTTCTTCAAAAAAGTAGAGTGAGAGAAGGCGTGCTAAGTGTTCGGGCAGGCGCGAGAGAACCGACTGGACGAAGGAGAGTTGTTCCCTGTCTTGCATAACTTCTGAGCCGACAAGGTCGAGTTCTGCGAAGTCTATGGCTCTCACGCGACTTGCGTCACGGGTCTTCTTGGTAGAGTGGGTGTAGCAAGTGTTAACAAGGATTCTATAAGCCCAGGAGCGGAAACTTGCCCCCTCCCGCTCGGAGAACTTGTGGGCGTACTTGTAGATTTTGATAAAAGTCTCCTGCACTGCGTCTTCAGCCGCATCGCGAGAGTGCAGGATGCTCTCACCTTTACGCAAGAAAGCCTCTTGGTGTCTATCTACAAGAATACCGAACATCCAAGGCGCCTCTCGCGACTTTTCCAAAACTCGTGCGTCTGAAAGTTCCGGATCTCTTGCCATAAATAAGGGAACGGAGCGCGCTTAGGTTACGCTCCAGATTACTTTTAAAATGTTCCCTTCATCTATTATAACTCTTTTAATGTCAGAAAAGTTTCTGAGGAATCGGAGCCAAGACCGGGGATCGAACCCGGGACCTCATCCTTACCATGGATGTGCTCTACCAACTGAGCTATCTTGGCGAAGTGGGTTTAATCTTATAAATTTTAGACCCTTTTGGCAAAATAATTTTCGAGCACCTCAATGACTCTGGTGCCGCCTTCCGAGAGGGTTTTCAGGTCGCTCTGACCTATCCAGCGAAAGGAGTTATGCTCACTGCTTAAGACCACCTCCCCTGATTTATATTTAGAAAGGTAGACAATCATAAAGATTTTTTTGTCGGCGTTTCTGTGCTCTTTGGCAAAACTTGATATCCAAGAGGCTGTAGGCGGACCCGCTTCTATTTCAAGATTCGTTTCTTCCCTAACCTCCCTCTTAAGAGCTTCAACATAATCAGTTTCGCCGACTTGAATTTTCCCTCCAGGCAAATCAAGGATATGACTCCCCGAGCGCGTTAGAACGAGAACTTTACCGTCTTTTTCAATAAGCGCCTTCTGTCCAACAAAAAATATTTCGTCATTATTCATTCGAGCGCGGCCAACCGGACTTGAACCGGCAACCTCTCCCGTGACAGGGGAGTGCTCTAACCAGTTGAGCTATGACCGCAGTGCACTCCAAAGTAGCAAATTTAAAGAGCTTTATCAATTTGGAATTTGTGTCGGCGGGAGGAATCGAACCTCCGACCTTGGGCTTATGAGTCCCACGCTCTAACCGACTGAGCTACGCCGACTTGAACAAGTGAGGAACAGAGAAGAAGCTTGCTTATTCTCTGGTTCCGAACGCCGTTCAAGCAAATTGCGGAGCAATTTACTTAAGCGACGATTTTAAACTATATTACGAAATCTTGATTTTCTCAAGAAATTTCGCTAGAATCCGCCTATAGCGGGTTGGAGGAGTAGTACCTCGACAGGCTCATAACCTGTAGACATCCGTGCAAATCGGGTACCCGCAACCATTCGACAAGCTCGTGGCGAGCTAGATTGCTCCAAATTCTCTAAAGACTTCTTCGAAAAGCGCGATAACTCGCTTGGTTTCGCGTTCTGTGATTTCAAATTCGCTACCAGAATGAGCAAGGGTGTTTCTTACCTTATGCGCTTCCCAGGCGGCGTCGATAGAAGAAAACTGATTTTTGTCTATTGATTTAAGTATTTCCCCTACCGAATCTCCGGTATAACCGAGCGCCGCCAAAAGTTCTTCGAGCATCACGTCAGCTTCCATCACTGCCATCTTTCTGTCAGAAGAACTTTCCGAGTTTGCCAGGGAGAGAATTCTTTCCCATCTTGTATTTTTCGTCTCCAACACCTCTTCGCTAGTATCTACGCCCGCAAGCACTCCTGGATTAAAGATGGCCAGTTCGGCAAGGTTTATGGCCCGCAGTTTCCAGGCATTGTTAAGAATGCCGATAAAAAGAATGCCTGAAACTAGGGAGGCAATGATTTTCCATTTGGGCCAGATGTGTTCGAGAAAATATTCGGCTAAATTACCGAAAATGGAACTGTCGATTGAGAAGCTGTCGAGATAATTTAGAACCGCAGTCACTAGAGCACCGAGGAGAACAAGGCCAAGGATTAGGGCAGTTATTTCTTCAAATGCCTTTTTATCGAGTTCCGTGCCGGTTATTTCTTTCTTTTTCTCAGCCATATTTATATTCTATTCTCCCAAAAATTCTTTACCAGCGACAAAAAGGTTATCTTCCCTACCAAGAGCGGCTGTTAATTCAATACCCAAGGGAAGTTTGCCGAGAAAACCTGAAGGTAGCGAGATGGAAGGTAGTCCCGCAATGTTGGCCGGCACGGTAAAAATGTCTGCCAAGTACATTGAGAGCGGATCTTTGGTTTTTTCTCCAAGCTTAAAGGCGGGTGTCGGAGTAGTCGGGGTAAGTATTAGGTCAACATCTTCAAACGCATTTGACAGCTCTTCGGTAATTATTTTTTTCATCCTTAAGGCGCTGCCGTAATACTCATCGTAGTAACCTGACGAGAGTACATAAGTGCCAAGGATAATGCGCCGCTTCGGCTCGGGCCCGAATCCTTCGCCGCGTGTTTTGAAGTAATCTTCGACAACATTTTTACCTTCCTTATGAAACCCGTATTTAACTCCGTCAAAGCGAGCAAGATTAGATGACGCCTCGGCCGGCATGATGATGTAATAGACGGCAAGCGAATATTTAAGATGCGGAAGTTTAAGATCTTTAATTTTATAGCCGAGAGCGCGAAACCTTTCTGTCGCCTCTTCAAAATTTTTCTTAACACCATCATCAATGCCCTCAATGTCCAAAAATTCGCGAGGTATCCCTATGGTCTTACCAAATTTTTTCTTCTTAGAGTAATCGGCGTCGGTAATAGTGGTGCTGTCGAGGCTGTCTTTCCCGGCTATCAGTTGGTATATAAGTTCGGCGTCTTCTACGGTTCTTGAAAGTGGGCCTATTTGATCAAGAGATGAAGCAAGAGCTATAAGACCCGAACGGGAAACTCTCCCGTAAGTCGGCTTTAGCCCGACTACGCCGCAGAAAGCTGCTGGTTGCCTGATAGATCCGCCCGTGTCGGAACCGAGCGCTACGGGCACGAAACCAGCCGCCACCGCAGCTGCCGAGCCGCCCGAGGATCCCCCAGGAACACGCGAAAGGTCGTAAGGATTTCTCGTCGGCCCAAAGGCAGAGTTTTCCGTAGAACTACCCATAGCAAATTCGTCCATGTTGGTGCGTCCGATTAAAACGGCACCCGCCTCTTTAAGGCTAGAAACAACTGTTGAATCGTAAGGAGAGACAAAGCCGTGAAGAATCTTTGAGGCAGCCGAAGCTTTTTTACCACGAATGAGGATGTTGTCTTTAACCGCGATAGGAACACCGAGAAGCGGCAACCTTTCTCCTTTTGCAATTCTCTCATCGGCCCCTTCAGCCATTTTGATAGCGTCATCAAAGATTTCTAAAAAAGCGCCAACCTTCCCCGGATCTTCTTTCTTTATTTTCTCAATAAGACTATTTACCAGGTCACGGCTAGAAAACTCCTTCTTTAAAAGCGAGTTTCTAATTTCTTTTACGGAGAGCCTGCTAAAATCTTTCATCAAAGAATTTTCTTAACCTTTATATAATTTTTTTCACGCACTGGAGCCTGTTCTAATACCGCTTCGGTATAAATACCCCCTTCGTGCGCCTCTTCATCAGGGCGTAAAACGTTTTTTGGTATAAAATCTTTGGCGTTTTTCTTTTCAGACCTTTTGGATTTTGCAGCAGCCGCCTTCACTTCTCCAACATAATTAAGAATGTTTTCGAATTCACCGGAAAGTTTTTCCGCGTCGTGTTCTTTGATCTCAATTCGTGCCAGTTGGGCAAGCCTCAATATCCCTTCTTTATCCATACCCTGTTATCCTAGCATATTGATAAATTCTTTTTCGCTGACGATATTTATGCCGAGCTTTCTTGCCTGCTCAAATTTCTCACCAGGATTCTCTCCTACCACAACATAATCGGTTTTCGGAGAAACAGCGCTTTTTATTTTGCCACCTAGGTTCCTTATTTTTTCCTTCGCCTCTTCACGCGACATACTTTCTAGCGTCCCTGTGATAACAAAGCTTTTACCCAGAAATCTTCCTTCTGATTTCGACTCTGGTACTACGCGCTTGATACGAACCTGTTTCATCAGGCGCTCGTAGAGTTGTTTATTTTCTTTATCGGCAAACCAGCTCAGGATGGCGCGTGAGACAATCGGACCGACTCCGTCGAGTTTTTCAAGCTCTGTTTCCGAAGCTTTGGCGAAGTTTTCAGCCGTTTTGAAGTGTGTGGCCAAATCTCGCGCCGTCTCCTCTCCTACCTGTGGGATAGAGAGTCCGGCAATGAATCTTGAGAATTCAACCGAGCGAGCTTTCTCGATCGCTTTAAGAAGATTATCTATAGACTTTTCGCCGAAGCGTTCTAGCGGCTTAAGGTCTCCGCGTTCAATGGCGAAAATGTCGTCAAGATTAGAGATAATCTCGGCATCCATCAGTTGTTTAATAATTTGAGGACCCAAACCTTCTATATCGAAAACCTGCCTTGAAGCGAAGTGTTCAAGCTTTCTTCTCTGCTGTTCGTAGGAATTCTTGGCCACACAGCGATAAGCGGCTTGGCCGGGAACACGCTCAATGGAGCCGTCGCCGCCGCAGAGCGGAAATTTCTTAGGAAACTTAAAAATCTTTTCCTTACCGTTTCTTAATTCTTTTAAGGGACCGACCACCTCGGGTATGACGTCTCCGGCTTTTTGTATCACAACCGTATCCCCGACCCTGACATCTTTACGCTTGATTTCATCTTCGTTGTGGAGAGTAGCTCGCGAAACAACGGAACCCGCTACAAGCAC
The DNA here is from genome assembly GCA_964446535.1 of uncultured Candidatus Saccharibacteria bacterium. Classification (GTDB taxonomy): domain Bacteria; phylum Patescibacteriota; class Minisyncoccia; order Phycocordibacterales; family Zambryskibacteraceae; genus UBA5004. The sequence continues at coordinate 69,868 of CAYUOR010000003.1, forward strand.
GGGTTGAAGTATGGCCACGGGAGTAAGGACACCTGTTCGGCCGAGTTGGAGAGTGATGTCGAGAAGTTTTGTGGTTGTCTGCTCCGCGGGAAATTTAAACGCGATACCAAAACGCGGAGACTTACCGGTGTAGCCCAAGAATTTCTGATCACGCCTAGAGTTAACTTTAACCACGATACCGTCAAGTAGATACTCCTCTTTTTCGGCTTTTTTCTGCCACTCTTTCCAGTACTCAATCACCTCTTCAACACCGCGAACCTTTCTAAAATGAGGGTTAACTTTAAAGCCAAGTGAGCCAAGAAACTCAAGCTCTTCTTGCTGCGTAACGAGTTTGGACTCAATTTTTTCGTCCAGTTTCGCGATGTCGTAGATAAAAGAGTCGAGCCTTCTCTCGCGTGTAATCCTGGAATCAAGCTGCCTAATAGAGCCGGCAGCAATATTTCGCGGATTGGCGAAGAGCTCTTCTCCCCTCTTTTTCCTTTCGGCATTAAGTTTTTTAAAAATAGTTTTGGGCATCCAAATCTCACCTTCAACAACAATATTTAAATTTTTTGGCAAATCTTTTGGAACCGACAGGATGGTCGAAACGTTCTGGGTTACATCCTCACCCACCCTGCCATCGCCACGAGTAGCAGCAGTAGCGAGTTTGCCGTTCTCATACGTTAGAACCACTTTAAGCCCATCAATTTTAAGCTCGGTAAGATATTCAGGTTCGTGACCCAAAAGTCTTGTGACTCTCTCGTGAAAAGCTCTGAAATCACTCTCGTCGAAAGCGTCGTTAAAGGACCATTGCCTGACGGCGTGCTCCACCTTTTCGAATTTTTCCAAGACCTGACCGCCAACGCTCTCCGTCGGGGAACCCTCCTCGACAAGTTCTGGATATTTTTTCTCAAGCTCTTCGAGCTCTCGAACAAGCGCGTCAAAAGCCTGGTCCGATATCTCCGGACGATCCAGGGTGTGGTAGAGCCTGTTGTGGCGCCTGATGGAGGCGCGCAACTTTTTTGCTCTCTCTTCGATACTCTTGTCTGGCTTAGGCATCAGTACGTGGCTCTGACAGCGCGCTCCACGCGCCTTGGGTTTGTCAGATCACAGGTATTATAACCTTTTGACTCTATGGTAGTTCTAAGAACACCAAGAACATAAGCTTTGTTAACTGTAACTATGGCGCAGTAAGAATTTGGTAAAAAGTTTATGCGGTTTATGGTACTGAGACCGCTGACATTCCCGCCTACAACCCACTGGTTGCCGAGATTATTAGTATCGCGATTGCAATTAATTAAAGTGCCTGTCGTGGTAGAAAAGGCGCTCTGCCCTGTGGGATTTCTCACGTCCCAATAAAGAGCGCACTCTATACCAGAGTCTGCGGCATAAAAAGCGTGTTGGGAAGACTCGCTTGCGTTGGCAATCTGCAGGTGCCGGACGGCAAGACTCACGATACCCGCTGCCACAAATGTAATAGTGCCCACGATAATAACTGCGACAAAGATTGTAAAACCTTTATTTTTCATGGCCAGTTTAAAAGATTTTCTTGTGCTCTAAATTGTTTACTGGTCTGACCATGCACCCAGTCCACGGTAACGGTAACGGAAATTTCATTAGCATTAATTTGAGAGAGAATAATCTGACGCCTAAATTTGGTTGCATTCCAGGTTGGGTCATAGCCGTAGAAAAGATTGGTGCCGTCCTGGCGCAAGATCGGACAAGAGCCTGGTACGCCACACCTTATAGGTACTGCCGATAGAACCGGATCAACAGTGCAGACGTTTTGATTGGGGGCTATGCCGAAGTGACATGGGTCGTTGACGTCCGCTGCAATACCGTAAAGCCAGTTGCGACCATTCAGCGCGTTTTCATCACGCATGTTTCTTATAAATTCAAACCCTTCTTGAGCGAGATAAAACGCAATTACCTGATCTCTGGAGAGCGTGTAGGAAGAGATGCCGGTTCTTATGGCGCTTGATATTCCGGTTATGGCAAGGATTAATATGGTAATAGCCACCAGACTCTCGACGATGGTGAACCCGTTTTTACCCAGTTGTTTTTTGTAAATCATATTATCTGTCTATAACTCGTTGTGAGACAAGGGTTTGTAGGGCAAAACTTGTTACAGCTTTCCCCGCGGTGCCAACAGTTCCCCTGACAACAATCACTGTCTTTGGCTGTCTTGTGTCGGCCTGGGAAGATCCTAGGGTGTAGAAAGTTAGGCTTTGTATAACTATTTCCGAGCCCGTCACTCGTACAGGACTAGCACTACCCACAATTTTTTCTATTGATTGATTGGTGGTATTGCGGTTATAGGTAATCTGACTACCGGTGCTCGAGAGAAAAGTGAAATATGAGTTACCGCTAGGACAATCCTGCGGCTGCGTTAGTGTGCCAGAACTGCCGCAGTGATACACCGAACCAAAGCGGATTTCTCTAGACATGCTTTCTAGAGCAAGATTCAGGTTCGAAAGGGCGGTTTTAATGTTTTTTGATTTGGCATTGGAGTTAAAGACGCTATAAATGGCTCCCATAGAAATAGTCATAACAGCGATGAAAACCGTTGTGGCGACTATCAGCTCTATTAGGGTGAAACCTTTATTAAGTTTTGAGTCTTGAGGCGTCATAAATTACTGCACAGAAATTTGGCCCGTTGTTAACACGGTAACGGAGGAGGTCGCGGTTGTACTAGGACTTCTAAAAATAATTCTCGCGCCAACCATGTTTGGATTGGTAAACTCCGAACCGCCTGAGTTGAAGAATTTAATTTGCGCTTCGGTGTTTGGTCGATTAAAGGTTATGTCTATTCTTCTGGGAGTGCCCGGGGGACCGCAATCTAAGCTTACCGGATTTATAATCATACAAACTTCCTGTATATAAACACCGCGCAAAATATTTACCCGTTCAATACATTCGTTTGCTCCGCCTGTGACACAGCTCCAATCCCCATCATAAACATCATCCCCGTCTCTGTCGGCGAAATAAAGATAGACGGTGTTTGAGCCGCCACCCAAAAGACTAAAAGTAAGTCCGTATGAAGCAGAAAACTCGCCAGAGCCCGTAGAAAATTCCCGGACACCAGAGCCATACGCCTGTGCTTGAAAAATCCTTAAACTGACATCGTCCGCAAGATTCCTCAGAACCAGTCTGTCATTGTATGTTGACTGACCTATAAGCAGGGTGCCGAGAATGATGGTTGCGATAGTAATGGCCACAATAAACTCGGGGAGAGTAAAACCTCTAACTATTTTAGAGCGGAAAGACATTGGCAAAGTTTAAGTGGAAGAATAATGCTATCCAGGCGCCCAAGACGATTGCGGGACCAAACGGCACTTCGCTTTTCATTGTAAAACTTTTGCCGTTCTTTATAAAGCGAAGCTTGGTGACAATAAGAAGTACCAGCGCCGCCAGGGCGCCAAGCCAGAAAGCGAAAATTATCGCCGAAAATCCCTTGGCGGCGCCAAGAAGGAATCCAATCGAGAGTCCGAGCTTCGCGTCTCCGAAACCCATGGCGCGACCCTTGGAGAAAAGCCAGATTGAAGCAAAAAAGGCGAAAATAACGGGTCCCGCGAGCCAGTCCCAGAGCGGGTACTCAACAAGAAAGAGCGGCACGAGCAGACTAAGGCCGATAGAGGTATAAACGAGACCATCGGGAATAATCTTATGCCGAGCATCATAGATCGTGATAACAATGTAGATAGAAAAAACAGCCACCAAAACAAGATAATTGAAAAAGGATACAAGATCAGTTGGATCAATAATATAAAAAAGTGATGCGAAAATAAGGCCGGTCCAGGTTTCTACTATCGGGTACTGCCACGAGATTGGACTACGACAGGCAGAACACTTACCCCCGAGGATAATAAAGCTTAAAACGGGAATAAGCTCTGTCCAGCCAAGAGTTTTACCACAGTGAGGGCAAGCGGAGCGTCCACCGAAGTGTCTTGAGTCCCAGCGAAGCCCCACAACATTTAGAAAACTTCCGACAATAGTGCCTAAAACAAAAAGGATGACTAGAGTCATCCTTTAAGTATATCAGAGGAGTTTCGAGGATTACGGACAGGCTACAACGCCATCGGCGAGGTTTGCCGAAATTTCTTTTGAAGCGCCAGTTGAGTCAACGCACCAGGCAGTTGTGGTAGAAATCATTAAAGCAGAAACAGCGTAAGCCGAAGTGTCGGTATGGCAGGAAAGGGTGGCACCGGCAGGATAATTCGCTGGCAGGGTGTACTGGAACATGCCTGATGCCGCGTCTTCAAAGAAATCGTCAGTGACGTCATCGCAGAGGTCTGTCGCAACTGTACCGTAGTGTCCGTTGGTGTCGTAGTAGACCTCGGCGGCGCTCCTGAGACCGGCAAGTTGCGCTTTTACTTTCGCGTCGTTGCCCTTACCGCGAGCGGTATTGAGGGAGGCCAAGACTACGGACGAGAGAATGCCGATGATGGCGATAACCACCAAAAGCTCAATTAAGGTGAAACCTTTTTCTTTTGATGTTAACCCAAACATAAGTTAGAAGATTGCCTATAGCTCAAATGTCGGACTAACAGGCGGTACTGTTAATGGCTGCAGTTCTACCTCTTGAGTTCCCTAGGCTATCCACGCACCAGTGGGTGTTGGACCCCTCTGCGACAAAAAGCGGAACGGACACGGCGTAGGCAGTTGCTGTTGAGAAGCAGGTTAGTGTAGGAGTACCTGGGTAATTAGAGGCTGTTGTGTACTGAACCATGCCAGAGTTGGCATCTGTGAACATTGAGTTGGCTGTCGTACAACTACCGCTTATGTTACCGGCTGTGCCATTGTAGCCAGTAGCACTGCCGTCATAGTAAATTTCGGCCGATGCACGTGCCCCAGAGAGCTGCGCCTTGATCTTGGCATTATTGCCCTTACCGCGAGCGGTATTGAGGGAGGCCAAGACTACGGACGAGAGAATGCCGATGATGGCGATAACCACCAAAAGCTCAATCAACGTAAAACCTTTTGTTCTAGTGCTCATAATTAATGAATTTCCTATATTTTGGCTTATTTTATAAATCACTCTTTTCCAGTGAGTAGCTTAATTATACTCTAAACCCCGGCAGAATTCGCAATATCGTATATGGGGATAAGTACGGAGGCGAGAAGCACACCTACACCAACGCCTAGAAGCACTATCATGACGGGCTCAATCAGGCTCACTAGAGTGTCAACAGCGTTTATAACCTCCCTCTGATAGAAGTGCGCCATAGTGCCGAGAATTGAACCCATTTCTCCTGATTCCTCCCCTACCCGTATCATCTGAACAAGCATGCCGGGAATCTCTTCGTACTGGGAAAGAGACTGCGAAAAAGAGCTGCCACCGCGCACGGCTATGACGCTTTCCTCTAGGATTTTCCTATAAACTTCGTTGCCGACGACGGTTGAAGTGACTTCTATGGCGTTTGCCATGGGTATACCAGAGAGAATCATGGTGCTCATGTTGTCTGCTATAAGGGAGAGGTAGAGCTTTTTATATAGGTCTCCCACATAAGGCACTGTAAGTTTGAAGCGCGCCATGGCGGACTTGCCGTCGGGCGTCTTTATATAACGCAAAACGAGGAACCCGCCTATAACCAGGGCGGCCAGTAGCAGGAAGCCGTAATTTAGGAAAAAGTTTGAGACAGCAAACACTATTTGAGTATAGAGCGGTATGGCCTGCCCCGACTCCACGATGATAAGACTTATCTTAGGAATAATAGCCGTAAACATCAGGATCATGACCGCGATAAAAACCGTGATGACGAAAGCGGGATAGATCAGAGCATTTCTGGCTTTAGAAATAACTTCGTAATTTCGATCCAAATAGTCGGCAAGATGGTTAAAGGTGTCGTTAAGTTTACCGGTCTCCTCTCCGGATCGAACCATGTTGACATAAAAGTCGGAGAAAATTTTCGGGTGCTTAGAAAGAGCTTTGGAAATGGGGCTTCCCGCCTGAATGTCGTCTGCAATCTGGGTCAAACTTTTTCTTAAAACGAGATTCTCCATCTCGCTTGAAAGCAGGGTAAAAATTTTCAGAGCCGAAACTTGGGCTTCAAAGAGGGTTGCCATCTGGCGAGAAAGGATGACGACATCTCTGTGCGAGACGCCAGAGCCGAAGTGGAGAGTCGCAAGCCAAGATTCTTTCTCTGCCGACTCGATATCGACAATCATTAAATTTCTCTTCTGGAGAGAACTAACGGCCACGTCGAGAGAGACCGCTTCTATTTCGCCGCTGGTTTCTTTTCCGGAATTTTCGAGGGCTTTATATTTAAAAAGCATTGTCTTAAATCATGCGTTCCAAGGCCTTTCTGTTGGTGGCAAACTGCATGGCGTTATCAACCGTTACTTCGCCAGAACGCACAAGCTCGGCGAGAGAACGGTTGAGATTTATCATCCCCTCTTCGGAACTGGTTTCTATAACCGAGTTGATTTCGTGCGTCCTTTTTTCTCGGATAAGGTTTGCCACGGCGTTGTTGTTGATCAGGAGCTCAAAAGCGGGAATAAGCCCGCCGGAAATTCTCGGCAATAGCCGCTGAGAAAAGATACCGAGAAGCGAACTTGCAAGCTGCAGTCTAATCTGCGTTTGCTGGTCCGACGGGAACGAGTCGATGATGCGGTCAACGGTCTGTCCGGCGGCATTGGTGTGGAGAGTTGAGAGGACGAGGTGCCCGGTCTCGGCCGCGGTGACTGCGGTTGATATGGTTTCGAGGTCACGCATTTCTCCGATCATAAGTATGTCGGCATCCTGGCGAAAAACACCTTGAAGCGCAGTGCGGAAGTCTGGCGTATCTATCTTTACCTCGCGCTGATTGATGATGGACTTTTTCGGCTCAAAAATGTATTCGATCGGATCTTCAATAGTGACAATGTGCTCCAGGCGCTCCTGGTTTATCGTTTCTATCATCGTGGCAAGCGTTGTAGACTTGCCGACGCCGACCGGTCCAACGACGAGGAAAAAGCCCTGCTGACGCTTGGCGAAGTTCTCAAGTATCGGTGGTAGGCGCAATTCTTCAAAAGTTTTAATGCGTGAAGGGATAAGACGCATCGCGATACTGATTTTCCCGAGAGAGAGATAGGCGTTGCAGCGAAAGCGTTTTGAATCGGCGTGGGTGTAGGCGAAGTTTGTTTCCTTATTTTTTTCAAATTCTTCTTTGTTTCGTTCTGAAAATAGAAGGTGAATAAACCCTTCGAGATCATCGCGCTTCAGGGGTGCCATCTTCGCCAGAGGTAGAAGGAAGTTTGATACACGGATAGTCGGGAGCTTGCCCTCGGAGAGATGCAGATCCGAAGCGTCTTCTTTAACAACAATGTCTATAAGTTCGCTTAAAAGTTTATCGTGGGTGCCTGTCATTTTGTTTTAAATTTTTGCAATCTTTTTTATCTCGTCGACGACCTCGGTCGGAACACTTGTCGCCTTGACGATATAGCCTTTAATGCCGAGAGCTTTCGCCTTGTCTATCATCTCGCGGTTGTTTTCGTTCGTGAGCATGACGACCGTTGAGTCGGGTGCGAGCTTCTCTTTCCTGATAACTCCGAGAAGTTCCACTCCGTCCATACCCGGCATGATGATGTCGAGGACGAGGACATCGGGCGTTGCTCCTCCGCGAAGCTTATTGAGTGCTTCCTCGGGTCCGAGAGCTATTTCGACTGTGGCGCCGTCGGACTCGAACTTTTTCTTATACATATCTAGGAGAAACTTGTCGTCATCTACCAGAAAAATTTTGTAATTTTTACTCATAGCTTTATTATAGCGTATTTACTTCTTCAAATGGGATAACCCGTGCGAAGGCCTTGAGGATGGCATCTTCCTTCATAGAGACAAGACCCTTAGCGCGGATAACTTTGTAGAGCTCAATTTCGGAAGGGTCCTTGAGAATAACCGACTCTATATCCTTATCCATCTCAAAGACTTCCATAACGGCAACACGCCCAGAGGTGCCGTTAAGGCAGTCGGGGGTGGGCATAATTTCGTAAACTTCGTTGCCGAATTTGAGCTGGCGTTTGTACTCCACGGGCAGGTCGTTGAATTGTTTATCTATCATCATCTTGAGCGAGCCCTCTATCGGTTTCGGCTTGCCGCCGCCGGGACAGAGTTTCCTTACTAGGCGCTGAGCCATGGTGAGAACCAGGGTCGGCGCGATGAGATAGGGGTCAACACCCATGTCGATAAGACGCGGAATGGCACCCACGGCGTTATTGGTGTGCAACGTCGAGAAAACCAGGTGGCCGGTAAGAGCGGCCTGAATAGCAAGTTGCGCCGTCTCCTTGTCTCGAATCTCACCAACCATGATAACGTCAGGGTCCTGGCGCAGGGTCGTCCTTAGACCTGTGGCAAAGGTGTAGTCGATTTCCGGGTGAATCTGAGACTGTGAGACGCCGTCTATGGAATACTCAACAGGGTCTTCGAGCGAGAGGACGTTCTGGTGGTCCTTGTCCACTTCGTTTAGCATCGCGTAGAGCGTCGTTGACTTACCAGAGCCCGTAGGACCGGTGATAAGAACCAATCCGTAGGGGCGCTCCAGCGCTCTTCGAATGGTGGTAAGGTTTTTCTGCGAGAGTTCCAGGTCGTCGAGAGTTTTAACACCCTGAGACTGGTCAAGAATACGCATAACCACCTTCTCGCCGTAGTAAGTCGGAAAAGTTGAGACGCGGAAGTCAACCTTCCTCGACTCAATCGTCGCCGAGAAACGACCGTCTTGCGGTTTGCGCTTCTCGTCGAGACGCATGTTGGAGACAATTTTAATTCTTGCCACGACCGCCGAGTGAACTTTCAGGGGCAGGAGGAGAGAGGTGTTGAGTTCTCCGTCAACACGAAAACGAACACGGACGTTGTCGCGCGTCGGCTCGATGTGAACGTCGGAGGCCTTGCCTTCGGAGGCGTAGTTTAAGATATTGGCAACAATTTTTGTAACAGGAGCGTCTTCGACAATCTTGGTATCTATGGGTTCATCCTCTTTATCTTTTTCAAAAGTGACATCCTTCGGCGCTTTGGCGGCAAGTTCGGACTCGAGCTCCGAGAGAGCTTTTGTCACCTCTCCCGAGAGGCCTTTGTAGCGATCAAGCGTTGCCGCGAAATCTTCCTGACTTATGAGGTAGAGCTTGTAGGGCATGCCGACGCGCGAAGAGATGAAGTTCAGAGCATCGCGGGTTTCAAGATCCATGGGGTCAATGGCACCGATTTCAAGGACGCCGTCTTTAACACCGAGAGGTACCACGCGGTAGTGCTCGGCGGACTCCTGCGAGATGTATTCGAGAGCTTTGTCGGAGATCTTGAAGTCTTTGAGACTTCGGGTCGGAATAGTTTGAGCCGACTTTTTGCTTGTGCTCTGGGCCATTGGTTTTAATCGCGACCGATAACTTCAAACGGATTTGTGCGGCCGACGGGTAGATTGGGTATAGATACGGTTAGGTCGATAAGTCCGAGATAGCCTGGGGTTGAAAAAAGGGTTGAGTCGAAATTCACCTTCTCCAGTTCCGTGCGAAGACTAAGGATGTCGTCGCCGATACTCGTAGCTAGAGATTCGTCAGGGATAAGGGCGGTGTCGGGACGGAGGAAAATTTTATAGAGAACCATCACCAGAACGAAGATGATGACCACCATGAGAATTCCTTTGTTGGCTGAGAGTTGTTGTTTCATATTATTTTAACCAATAGGTATCCGCCGTTATCTGAAACTCGTAGAGACTCGCGCTCGGATTGACCTGGAAGGCGATAATCTTTATATCCATCAAGCGCAAGCCCTTTTCCACCTCGCTAAGAATTTTCTTAAAGTTGTCATAGGTAGAAACGAAGCTGAAGAAAACGGTTGCCTTGCCGTAGGGACTCTGGTATTCGGGGAGGACGATGAGAGACGGATCGTCTACCGAGGGTTCGGTCGTAGTGCGAACGCTTTTAAGCGAGACGCCGTAGCGCGAGACAACACCGTCGAGGTCTAAAGCAAGCTGCATCGTATCGATGGTGTCGGGAAGCACTTTGTTCAGGCGCTCAATTTCTGTGCGCGGGATAGCGGCGTAGTTCGTCTGGAGAGCGTCGCGGAGATTAAAAATCTCTTGAGCATTCTCGAGGATGTTTTTGTATTCGCTCGCCTGCGCCTGGAGATCTTTGACCTCCTGGTACTGAACGCTTGTGAAGGTGTAGTAAAGACCGATAGAGAGCAGGATAAATATTACAGCTGTATTGTTTGTCATCATATGGTGTCGAGTCCGGGCACGGGCTCAATCGCGGGCACCGGCACTGGCTCGGGGATTGTCATGCCTTCAAGGAGCTTGCCGTACGAGACGACACTCGGGTTAAGCGTGCCGCGAAAGGAGAACATCACGTCGCCCTGCTGGTTGAGAGAGAGGTCCGAGAAAATAGAATTTTTGAAAAATTTACTATCGTCGAAAATCTTGGCCTGGAGGGCAAGTGCTCCGTAGCCGCGCGATTCGCCGCGCATCGTTACTTCTATCCCGTCGAGTCCAACCGCGTAACGGAAGTCGTTGAAGCGAACAAGCTTCGGCGCCGAGATTTCCAAGAATTCAAAGAAGGGTGTTATGACAACGTGTTTGGAAAGAAGCTCCTTGGTCGAGACGATACGGTTGTGGAGGCGGGTAAGCTCCTGGATTTCTCCCGAGTCGAGAGCGGCGCGGACGGTCTCGAGCTCGGCTTGCATCGCCTCAATGCTACCCTTGAGATAGTACTTGTAGCCGAAGACTCCTCCGGCGCCGAGGATCGAGACAACGAAGAAAATTACACCGAAGACTCCCAGGAGACTTTTGTTGGTAGGGCGCTTGGCGAGATTCGGTCCGGTGCTTGAAGCCAGAGGCCCCTTGGGAATAAAAGATGACTGGAATTTCGGTTCCATTTCCCCAAATTATAGAACAAAAATGCGCTTCGGGGGATAGCGCGGTGTTTATAACTCGCCTCGCCGACAGGCGGGCTTATTTCTCTTCCGAGAGGCGGCGCAGAGCGAGTCCGATAGCGACGGCAAACTCGGGTCCAGTCTCTTTCAAAACACCTTCGAGAAACGCGGGAGTAGAGACCTTGCTGAAGGGGTTGGCGGAGACTACTTCAGTTTTGAAATTGGACTTGGCTGCCTCGGCGAGACCCTTGAGAGCCGAGCCGCCGCCGACCATAACTATTTTTGAAATTGTTTTGTTGTACTTTTTCTCAAACGAGAGAAGGACTGAATTCGCCTCCGAGAAGATGTAGTCGAGGGTGAGAGTAATAATCTCGGCGACACTCTTATCATCCCCCGTCATCCCGAGCTGTCGCTTCAGAATTTCTGCCTTCTCGACGGGAATAGAGAGCGATTTGGAAATGGCGCTCGTAATATCCTGCGAGCCGCGGTTTATGGTGTGAGAGGCGCGGACAATCCCTCTCTCGACGACGTAGAGCTTCGTCGTTGAAGAGCCGATGTCCATGAGCATGACGGGACGGAGGGTGTCGTCGAGAACCGAGCGCATGGTACTGAAGATTTCTATTTCAAAAAAGCTTGCGTCGAGCCCCGCCTTTTCTACAATCTGTTTGTAGCGCGCGATAGTCTCGTTGTGGATAGCGACGATTAAAACGTCTGTTCGCGCGGGACCCGCTGCGGGTTTCGGCGCTTCACTATCGTCCTCGGGACGTGTCTCACTTTTCGGAATGACCGACCAGTCGAGCATTACTTCCGAGACGGGCACAGGAATATATTTCCTGGCTTCAAGGGGCACCATAACGGAGAGCTGCTTTTCGCTCACCTCGGGCATCTCGATAACCGCCATAAGCGAGGAGGCGAAGGGTATTGAGAGACCGCACTTTTTCGTCGTGATGTTGACCTCCTTCTCGCGCATGAGGTCGGTGAGAGCCTGGGCAATTTTCTCGGGCGGGAGGATGGCGGATTGTCCGACTGAGAGTCCGGCGTAGGGTCCGAGAGCGAGCTCGCCGTAAGTTTCGAGTACCGCCTGGCTATTTTTCTTCTTGATTTGAACGATTTTTATCGCCGAGGAGCCGATATCTATCCCCAAGGCGGAAGGAGATTCGTCGCCGAACTTAATAAATTTCGAAAAGAGTTCCATCCGTTCTATAATATCACAGCCGATTATGGAACTCTTTTCGAACATCCGTGAGACCGTCACCGACTTCCTCTTCCCGAAGTCGAAGCGCGTTTTAGAGCTCGAAGCCCTTTCGTCTGAAGAACTTTTAAAGACTCTACCTCGTGCCGGCAAGCCAGAGAAGGCAAATGTTTCGGCAATATTCGATTACGAAAACACGTTGGTCAAAGAGCTTATCTGGGAGCTCAAGTATTCTGGCAATAGAGTCATCGCCGAGAAACTCGGCGAACTTCTTTTCAACTTTGTGAAAAATAAACTTGTGGAAGAAAAAATTTTTGATACATTTCCGCGTCCGCTAGTTCTTCCCGTGCCGATACCGGGGAAGCGCCTCTTTGAGCGCGGTTGGAACCAGGCGGAGCTCCTGGTTCAAGAGATGAAAAAACGCGATACAGAAAATATTTTCAAATATTTATCTGGGCAGCTTGTAAAGACGCGCTATACGGAGAGCCAGACGAAGACTGCAACAAGAAGCGAGAGGGAGAAAAATCTTAAAAACAGTATGAGAATTATAAATCCCGCGTCTGTCGCGGGGTCGTGTGCTGTGGTGATTGATGACGTGACGACTACTGGCTCGACTTTTATAGAAGCCGAGCGCGCGCTGAAAGCGGCGGGGGTAAAAAAGATTATTTGTATCGCTATAGCGCACTAAAAGCCCTCGTAGTCGTCTTTTTTCATTATCTTGTTCTTAAAAGAGTGTTAACCATTATAACGCCCGCGACGTTGAAGTCTTCCCACTCGGGTGCCGGCTTCTCGGAGACGAGTCTGAGGCGACCAGTCACGGCGATAGTGTCCTCAACCTTCAAGTCGGTGTTGGCATCCTGAATTCTTGAAATATCCAGAGCGTAGAAGAGGCCGTCCTTACTTTTAACCCCGAGGTTGCACTCGGCTTTCGTGTCGGGAACCTTAAGCGGCAGACAACTGAAGCTCCCCGTGATCGTAGCCATGTCGTCTATCTCGTCGTTTACCACCTTGTCCCAGCCGCGAAAGAGGATAAAGCCGAGCACCACGAGTGCCAGAAGTACGATAATCCATACGGCATTTTTTCGAACAGGCCCCTTGTTCTCAAAATCTTCCATATATTAATCGACGTAACCTTCCCTCATATTTCCCTTCATTATACCCTCTTTAGACGCATGAGCAAGGAGATTATTACGGTTAGAGAAAAGGTTGAATTTGTGTTAGTTTGGAGCATTATGGAGACCCGCCTCGCCTTGGCGAGCAAAGGCGAGTCGAGGCGGGCGTGGCTGAAACTCAGCCACATTCCATTCGTCTTGTATGACGAATATAATGGAGACGTGGCTGAGTGGTCGAAAGCGCCTCACTGCTAACGAGGTAGGGTCTAAAAGCTCTCCAGGGTTCGAATCCCTGCGTCTCCGCAACGTTTTATCTATAAAATAACTCGTGATTTCGAAGCTCTTTCTTAATGTCTAAATAATTAGGAAGGGCCTTCTCCACAAGATTCCAAAATCTCCTAGAATGGTTAAATTCTTTCAAATGGCACATTTCATGTACGACGATGTAATCTCGATGCTTTTCTGGTAAAAATACAATTTTGTAATTCAAGTTTAGGTTTTGCTTGCATGAACAACTGCCCCAACGGGTTTTCTGATTTTTGATTAAAATTTTATTAAAGGAAAATCCATATATTTTGTTATAAAATTTGACGCGTTCATGTACGAGAGCAAGTGCTTTATCTTTATTTTCTAAATAGTCTTTATACGAAAATGTGCGTATTGCTTTACTATCGACACTTTTGAAAAATCGCATTTTATCCCACAGCCATTGCTTTTTGTCTGTAACAAATTTTTCAATTAGTGATTGCTCGACTCCAAATGGGCTAGTTAAAACAACAGTTCCGTCGCAATACACAGCTAATCTCATTCTTTTTGCCCTTCTACTTCTTTTTATTTTATAACTTATTTTTTTCTCCATATTTCTAGAATTTTTTAGTGATTACATCAACCAATCTATTCAAGAATTTCGGAAAATCATTCACAGTAAATCGACCTTTATAATCTCGCAAAATGAGTTCTTGCAAAATTTGTTTAATATCTTTAATGAACACATCGCGTTTTGAGGATTCCTGCCATCCAGCGTCAAGGTCATCCTCAATGCGAACACGCAGTTCCTTTACAAATTCTTTTATTTCTTTATCTTTCGAGGAATCAATAAATTCTTGAGAAATCACATATAATGCGTATTCCTTGAGATCAAGCCCCATTTCTTTCGCTTCCTCTCCTTTGGTTTTAATATCACTCATGAGCTCCTCATATCTTCGGATTCTTTCAGCTAGATCAATTTGGTTCTGCTCGAATTCGCGACGAATAGCAAGAAGTCTTTCGCTAAATTTCTGATACGCAGGATTTTCGTCTATGTTTATGGAGATCTCCTGTTTGAGCATCTTCTCAAGATTCAAAGCTTTTTCTTCCTCGTCCATGCCTTTGAGACGTTCGAGTGTATATAGGTCATTCACCCTAAGCTCGCGGAAGTTTTTTGTGATTCCTTCGTAGTCAATAATGTTGCTCTTTTGGATAAGCTCTTTCACTTTCTCCCCGTATTCTTCGAGAAGGTAGCGATCATTTTCACTTCTAAATTCCTTCAAAAAGGCCAAGTAGAAACTCGTTACCCACTCAAATGGACGGATGTACTGCTTCAAAAATGGGTCAGGTGAAAGAAATTCAAACAAACTCTTAAGCTTCGTGTATTTTTCTACAAAATATTTCTGCTTCTCTTGGTTATCAATGAAAATTTTGAGGCATCTTCGTAGATTATCCATTGAAGGATCTTCAATATTTACGCCAATAAAGATTTTCATTACATCGTTCAAAACATCTGTAAATCGTTCCTTAACCCTCTCTATATCAATCATTGCTGAATCAATGATATCTTCATCAAAATCCAGCGCGTCGTAGAGATTTCTCGTAATTCCGTAGTAATCAATAATCTTTCCAGCTTCCTTATTTTTATATACACGATTCGTTCGAGCAATTGCCTGAAGCAAGTTGTGGTCGCGAAGTGGTTTATCCAAATACATCACTTGCTCAATAGGCGCATCAAAACCGGTGAGCAACATATCGCACACCAAGAGAAATTTTAGTGGTGATTTTGGATCTTTGAATCGTTCAATTATTTGTTCGCGCTCTTTTTTGCTTGTGTTGTAAATTTTCAAATCGTCAGCATCGCTGTTTGGATCTCCGGGCGAATACACTACAGCAGACCACTCTGGGGGAACTAATTTATCAAACAGTTTTTTATATGCTGCCACGGCCTCTCTGTCATATGCTACGACTTGTGCTTTAAAACCGTTTGGTTCTACATAAAGCTTGTAATGCTCTACGATGTCTCTTGAAACGGCTTCCATGCGCTTTGGAAGCTTTACAAGTGCCGCTTTGCGGGCATGCTTTTTCATGAGCTCAGTCTTTTGCTTGTCAGAAAGATCTTTAGAAATATCTTCAAACTCTTCGTCTAATTTTTCTCCTGCAACAGAAAACTTTGAGAGCCGTGCTTCGTAGGTGACAGGGATTGTTGCGCCGTCATCAATAGCTTGCTGGATAGAATAATAGTCAAGATATCGTTTCCCCTCACCTTCATAATTTCGAAAAGTGTTAGTGTGTGTTCTATCTACCGGCGTTCCAGTAAATCCAAAGAAAAATGCTTTTTTGAAAGCATTTCTCATATTAATACCGGAAATTCCTTCATTTCCTCGATGAGCTTCGTCAGCGAGAATAACCACATTCTCGTTTAAATTTTCGACCGCGCTTCCTAGCTCGGAAAATTTTTGAATCGTAGTTATATAAATTCCGCTTGTTGGTGCTTGTATTTTTTCCTCGAGATCTTTTCTTGAGATTGCTCGCTCTACATTCTTGCCTCCGCAATTTATAAATGTCTCAAATATCTGGTCGTCCAAGTCCACGCGGTCAACCAAAATAAATACTTTTGGATTTGCCAGTTGTTTGTTAAAGCGCAGTTTCCATGCGGTGAAATACATCGTGAGTGTCTTACCTGATCCTTGTGTATGCCAAATAAGCCCCTGTCGCTTCTCACGCGTCAAAACACGCTCAACGATTTTATTCGTTGCTCGCATTTGTTGATAACGAGCTATTTTCTTCACCAATTTTTCTTTTTCCTTTTCAAACAAGATAAAGTTTTGAACAATATCCAAAAAGTTTTGTTTTGAGAGGAGTGAATACAGCGTCATCTCAAGCTCACCATCAAGCTCTTTCTCTATCTCCTCATCTCGCCATTGGAGGAAATACTGCTTTGGCGCCCAAGTAGCCCCATAGACGGTTTTGAGCCCATCACTTGCAATATTGAAGCAGTTTGGAACGAAAAGCTTGCGAGCAACTTTTTCGTATCGTTTTATTTGATCAATACCATTTTCAAAGGTGACGCTTTCTGAAGCGGTCGGACTTTTTGCCTCAATATCTACAAGAGGAAGTCCGTTCACAAAGATCATGATGTCTGGGCGAATATTCTCGGTATCTCCTTCAAAATAGAATTGATTAGTAACAACAAAGTGATTATTCTCTGGTGTGTCAAAATCGAGCAATTTGTAATCTTGAAATGTACCGTTTTGTTGGTTTCGAAGATTTATCCCTTCACGCAAAGCAATCAAAAATCCTTCATTCGTATCAATCTTTTTTACTTCGCGAATTACGCTTTTGATTTCATTTTCTGTCGCGGTTGGATTAAGTTTGGCAATGGCTTGCTCTAATAGAGGGGTGATAATGTACTCCGTCTCAAGCTCGCGATATTTAGCGAATTCTTCGGGTTTTATATACTCAAAACCGAGCTTATCTTTAATAAACTTGATTATGTAGTTCTCAATTGTTACTTGTTCGTTGAATTTCATATATTTCTATTTATATATCTCATCAATAAGCCAGTTTGATAGATGAGAAATTCG
>CAYUOR010000004.1:0-46380 GCA_964446535.1 uncultured Candidatus Saccharibacteria bacterium
CAAGAGTAGAGTCACTCGATATTTCGGTTCGCACCCAGCACGCCCTCTCTCTTGCCAATATTCGTACCGTTGGCGGTTTAGCTAGAAAGAAGGAGAAGGACCTTCTCGAAATCGCGGGCCTTGGTGCCAAGGGTCTTCAGGAGATAAAGAAAGCTCTCGGGGAGTTTGGTATTACTCTTAAATAAATGCGACATCACAAGGCAAACAGAAAATTCGGTCGAGAAAGGAGCCAGCGACGCGCCCTCATGCGTTCTCTGGCTTATTCTTTAGCACTTCGCGGCAAGATAAAAACAACCGAACCCAAAGCTAAGGAACTTCGTCCTTATATAGAAAAACTTATTACTCTAGGAAAAAAACAGACACTTGCGTCGCGCCGTGAACTGGAAGCAAGAGTGGGGAAGGAAACCGCAAAAAAGATTGCCTTGGAGCTTTCAAAGACCTATAAAGACAGACGCGGTGGCTACACTCGGGTAGTAAAACTTGGTCCCAGAGCTTCCGATGCAAGCCCCATGGCTATAATAGAATTTGTATGAAAAAACACACGATAGACGCCAAAGGAAGAGTGCCTGGACGAGTAGCTACCGAGGTGGCGACTATACTTATGGGTAAAAATAGAACTGATTTCGCAAGAAACAAGAACCCCGATGTTGAGGTCGAAGTTCTATCCGCATCAAAGATGACCCTCTCGCCAAAAAAACTTAAAGAAAAAATGTATTATACGCATTCCGGCTACCCGGGTAACTTAAAAATTCGCTCTCAGGCGCAAATTGTTAGCACCAAGGGTGCTAGCGAGGTTCTCCGACGGGCAGTTTACGGCATGCTGCCTAAGAATAAACTTCGCCCGAGGATGATGAAAAATCTGAAGATAAAAGAATAGAAAATGGAGAAAAACAAGTATACAGAAGCGGTAGGAAGGAGAAAGACGAGCATAGCGCGGGTGCGTCTTTCCTCTGCTTCCAAAAACACAATTCTCATTAACGACAAGGACTTCGAAAAATATTTTCCCACCCAGTCGCTTAAGCACACAGTTCTCTCCGTTTTTGAACACACGCCGGAGAAATTTTCGGTAACGGCAAAACTTGAAGGAGGCGGAATCTCATCTCAAGCGGAAGCCCTGCGCCACGGAATCTCTCGTGCCCTGGTGGAGCTTGATCACAATATCCGCACCAAGCTTAAAACTAAAGGATTTTTAAAACGGGATCCTCGCGCCAAAGAGCGCAGAAAGTTCGGTTTGAAGAAAGCGCGCAAGGCGCCACAGTGGTCTAAGAGATAAATCATATGAAAGAGGAAAACGACGACATCGTAATTGAAGACGATCCGGAGTTTAAGGCCTCGACGAATACCGAGAAGAAACTTCGGGAGAAACTCAAACAGGCAGAGGCAAAAGCTAAGGAACATCTGGACGGCTGGCAAAGGGCTCAGGCGGACTTTGTAAATCTTCGTCGGCGCGACGAAGAATCAAAAGCAGAATTCGTGAAGTTCGCGCACTTAGGGCTTATTCAAGAACTTTTGCCGGTTCTCGACAGCTTCAATGCGGCCCTGGCTCAAGGGCTTGAAAATCTTCGCCCGCCCTTCGAACAGCTTCTCTCGGTATTGAGGTCTGTTGGACTTGAAGAAATAGAGCCGGTGGGAGAGAAATTCAGTCCGCACGAACATGAGGCGATAGCGACAGCGCCGGTAGAAAACGAAGGGGATGACCACAAGGTACTTGAAGTTTTACAAAAAGGATATAAATTAAATGGAAAAATAATCCGACCAGCAAAGGTCAAGGTCGGAGAATTTATAAGTAATAAAGAAAACTAATATGGCAAAAATAATCGGCATAGATTTGGGAACAACGAACTCGGCTGTAGCAGTTATGGAGGCCGGCCAGCCGAAGATTATAGAAAACGCGGAAGGCGCGAGGACTACTCCGTCTATAGCCGCGGTTTCCAAGACGGGTGATCGCCTGGTCGGCCTTTTGGCAAAGCGCCAGGCTGTAACCAATCCTAAAAACACTATTTTCGGCATCAAGCGCTTTATCGGCCATACCTTCTCCGATCCGGGCGTACAGAAAGATAAGACAACCGTGCCTTACGAGATTTCGGCCGCCGCCGATGGTTCGGTAATGGTAAAACTTGCCGACAAAGACTATCGACCAGAAGAGGTTTCCGCGATGATTTTACAGAAATTAAAGGCCGATGCCGAAGCCAAACTTGGTGAAAAAATAACCGAAGCCATCATCACGGTACCCGCCTACTTCAACGACGCCCAGAGAAAGGCGACTAAGGACGCGGGGCAGATTGCCGGCCTTGAGGTAAAAAGAATTATCAACGAACCGACTGCCGCCGCTCTCGCTTACGGCTTTAATAAAAAGAAGAACGAAAAAATTGCCGTCTTTGACTTCGGTGGCGGTACCTTTGATATCTCCATCCTTGAGGTTGGAGACGATGTTGTTGAAGTCAAATCAACCGATGGCGACTCACATCTTGGTGGTAAAGATATTGACCAGAAAGTTCTCAATTACATTGCAGAAGAATTTAAAAAAGAGTCGGGGATCGATGTGCGCTCGGACGCCCTTGCTCTTCAGCGCCTTGATGAAGCCGCAGAAAAGGCGAAAATCGAACTCTCAACCGCCACCGAAACCGAAATAAATATCCCGTTTGTAACCTCCGACTCTTCGGGACCTCGACACCTCTTAATGAAGCTCTCAAGGGCAAAGCTCGACGAGCTTTCTCGCGAGTTTGTTGACCGCGCTATGGAAATCACCAAGCGCGCCATGGACTCCTCACCCTTTAAGACAGGCGATCTAAACGAAGTCATTCTTGTCGGCGGACAGACGAGGCAACCTTTGATAGTTGATGCCGTCAGAAAATTTTTCGGCAAAGAGCCGAACAAGTCCATAAACCCGGACGAAGTCGTGGCTCTCGGCGCCGCTATTCAGGGCGGCATTCTTGCCGGCGATGTTAAGGACGTCCTACTTCTTGATGTTATTCCGCTTTCTCTCGGGATAGAAACTATGGGTGGTGTCGCCACGAAACTTATAGAAAAAAATACGACAATTCCCTCGGCGAAGGCGCAGGTCTTCTCCACGGCCGCTGATAGTCAGACCTCCGTGGAGATTCACATAGTGCAGGGCGAGCGCGCCATGGCAGGGGATAATAAATCCTTGGGTCGATTTATTCTTGACGGCATTCCGCCCGCTCCTCGCGGTGTGCCGCAGATTGAGGTTACTTTTGACGTTGATGCCAACGGCATCTTAAATGTTAAAGCGAAGGATAAGGCAACAGGCAAAGAGCAGTCTATAAGAATAGAAGCAAGCTCCGGATTATCAAAGGAGGAGATAGACAGAATGCAGAAAGATGCCGAAGCAAATGCCGCCGAAGATCAGAAGAAAAAAGATCTAGTAGACGCAAAAAACTTGGCCGAACAACTTGTTTATACCGCTGAAAAAGCCCTTAAAGACGCGCCGACAGTACCGGAAGATATTAAAACCAGTGTTAATGACAAAATAGCGGCGTTGAAAAAAGACCTGTCTGCACAGGCAGGAAAAGATGGTGGCAACCTTGATTCCATAAAGGCCGCCTCTCAAGCACTCTCGACGGAGATGCAGAAAATCGGTGAATATCTTTCGAAGAATCCTCCGCAAGGGAATGAAGCGCCAAAGCAGGATGGCGAGGTCAAAGATGCTGAAATAAAAGAGGATAAAAAAGACGAAGAAAATAAATAATGAAGGACTATTACAAAATCTTGGGAGTAGAAAAGAATGCTTCCGAGGAGGACATAAAGAAGGCCTTCAGGAAATTGGCGCACACTTACCATCCCGATAAGGCGGGGGGTAACGAGGCGAAGTTTAAGGAAGTAAGCGAAGCTTACTCCGTGCTCTCGGATAAAAAGAAGCGTGCCCAGTATGACGCCTTTGGTCAGGCGGGTGCCGGTGGTTTCCAGGGTGCCTATGGCGGCGCTGGATTTAATCCTTCCGATTTCGGCTTTGATTTCTCCGGCTTTGGCAATGCCGGCTTTGATGCTGGGGATCTTGGCGATATTCTTTCTTCTATTTTCGGCGGTAGGCGCGTGAGACGCGGTCGAGACATCGCGGTTGATATCGAGCTTTCGTTTCAAGAATCAATTTTCGGCGCCGAGCGCAAGGTCGTGATAAATTCTAAATTAGTAAAACAAAAAGAAGTTTCTATAAGTGTCCCGCCCGGTATTGATGACGGACAGATGATTCGTCTTAACGGCCAGGGAGAGCTTCTCGAAGGAGGGGTGCCTGGAGATCTTTACGTCAAAGTGCATGTTAGGAAACATCCCTATCTTAGGAAGGAAGGGTATAACCTCCTTATGGATTTGGAAGTTAAACTTTCCGAAGCCATCTTGGGTTCGGAACGCACGATTCATACTCTAGACGGGGAAGTTACTTTGAAGATTCCGGCAGGCACTCGCCACGGTACGATTTTAAGGGTGAAGAGTAAGGGCGTACCGTACGCCGCGTTACAACCCGGGAGCACCTCTAAAGCGCGCGGGGATTTATACATTCGCATTTCTGTCCAGATTCCCGACAAACTTTCTAAGGATACGAAGAAACTTATTGAAGAGCTTAAGAAACTCGGACTCTAGTTTACCCTTGACATAGAGCCATTTTATATTATAGTTCTTCGCGGAACGGGTTAATTTGACCCAAAAGGAGCTTTGAAATGAAGAGTCTTTACGTGCTTTTTCTTCTGCCGTTCGCGGCCCTTGCTGGTACGCCGAACGACGGTCCGCCTGAGAATCCTCCGCAGGAGCCACTGTCCTGGGAACAGGTCATCAAGATGAACCCAAACCAGGAAGTCGGGGTTGAGACGAAGGTGGATACCGCCACGGTCGTCAAGACGGAGGTGGAGAACACCAACGTCAACAAGGTCGACGGCGGCGATGCCACAGCAATCGCCAATGGCGGCGAAGGTGGGCAGGGCGGCGAGGGCGGCGACGCAATCGTCGGCCCCATAAATGTCACGGGCGGTGGGGTGAACATCAACCATCCGCGGCAGCCAGTTGCATCAGCCTACGCACCGTCGAACTATCCGTCAGCCATGTGCCAGGCGAGTATTTCGGCAGGTGCACAGTTCAAGTTTTTCGGATTTTCTTTCGGGAAGAACTACACAGTTCTGGAATCCTGTCTCATGGTTCTCGCTCAACAGTGGATGGCTATGGGAGAGTACGCTCTTGCTTGCGAGGCACTCATGGCGACCAAGTCCGCCGATCGAGCCCATGACCCGAAGAACGATGAAAAGATCAGGGAGAGGTGTGCCAATGTTCATGGTCCTGCACCACAAGGAACGACTGCATCCGCACCGCAGATCATCATGGTGGCGATTCCGGTACAACAGGGCCAACAGTCACCGCCATTGACGGTGGAACACCTCAACCAGGCGTTCGAGCAAGCCATGAAGAACAAGTAGCTCTCGCTCTTTTTGAAACCTCAAGGTCGGTTCGGCTAAGCCGAACCGACCTTTATTTTTATGTATTGACACAATGGCTAGTTTTTCTGTATAAAGTATGCAGATTTAGGTTTTTCTGTGAGCAACAAGGAGGTGAGAGAAATGCTCAAGTTTTTCAGTCTGGTTGGCCCTGGAGACGAAGGTGACGACGGCGACGGGTGCGAACACGACGACTACGGCGAGGAGAGTGGTCCCGACTCTCCGCCGAACGATGATGGCTAGCCGCCATCATCTCAGACGGGTCAGTACGGTTTAACCTAACTGACCCGTCATTTTTTTTATGACATTGTCTGGTCCAATTTCTTCCGCCAATTCTTTTGCTCGAGTGTACTCTTTCGAAGGGTGCTTACTTTTTGGTGTTACGGCTATTTGCCATAGTTCTTCATCTAATACTTTTCTTAACACAGCATAAACAATCACGTGGTTATTTGTGGTAATAGACTCTTTTTCATCAAATGTAAATCTCGGAACATTATTAATAGTCAAAATACGATGGACAAGCTCGTGTGTTAAAGATACAACGAACTCTTTCGGTGACAAACCACTTTTTATTATTAAAGGGTGACTACAATCTCTTGGTGTGCCACTGACAATGTATACATCTATAACGTCTCTATTAAAAGACATATTTAAACACTTCGAAATTTTCTCTAACATCTTGTATTTACTCCACTCTTCTCTAAATGATGCAATTTTCTTATCTATTTGTTCTCTTGTCGGAGGGGTCCAAGTATCCCAGCCAAACTTTTTAGCATCAGGATAATTTTGACAGTAAAAAATAAAGAAAGGATCTATCAGCCGTCCGTACTGTATTAAGATTTTTGGCTCTTTCTTACTACCGAGAATTTTTCTTAGAAAGTCCATGATTAGAGAGAATATCACCGAAACTGCCTTTAAACAAGGATAAGTTCGGCGTGGTATTATCAACCATATGAATTCCTCTATGTCTGAACTGGGCTATATATTTACTCTAGGATCTTTGAATATCGGAATTGTGGAAACTCTTTTGTTTCTCGCTTCAGGAGTTTTCGGTGTTATAGCGTATCGGTTCTATTTTAAAGACATAGTTAATTCGGTAATTCGTCCAAACCGATGGTCGTGGCTTATTTTCTGTATTGCCACCCTGTTGGAAGTATTAACATACAACGAAGTTTCTGGAGATTTAGTTAAATCATCTCTTTTCTTTATTTCCGCGGTTGCCACTTTTATTATTGCAGGACTTCTTTGGTCAAGATCAACATGGAAAAAACCCGATTGGACAGAATTTATTTGTCTTGCGGCTTCCGTAATCTCTCTTGTTTTGTGGCTTGGTTTTCACGAAACACTTTGGGCCCATATTATGCTGGTTATTGCAATACCAATATCGTTTATTCCTATATATAGAGACTCTTGGAACGATTGGCGTTGCGAGGATACTGTCGCGTGGCAACTATGGACGTATGGAGATCTACTCGCGGTTTTCCTAGTTCTCACCAGGCTTGATAAGTTAGAAGAACTTCCATTTGCTATAGTCGAATTTTTGTCCCATGCGACGGTTTGGATTCTCGTGAGTCGTGGTAAAAAATCATTAAATAAATCTTATTGACAACAGCGAGGTTTTGCTACAATGGGGTAGATGGAGTTAAAGATTTTCGATAACTACACTCTCGGAAAAAATCATTTAGGAAAAGCAGTCTTTGCGGCGAGAAATTATAAAAAAGACGATGTTATCGTCAAATTTGATGGACCAATTGTTCACAAAAATGAAGTTCCCAAAAATTTATTTAAACAAAACGATAGATACATGCAGATTAGCCCAACCAAATTTTTAGGTCCGTCTAACACAACTGACGATTTCATTAACCACTCATGCAACCCAAACGCCGGTTTAATGTTTTACGACTTCGGTATTTTACTTGTGGCAATCAGGCCCATAAAGAAAGGGGAAGAAATAACTTGGGACTATTCAACAACGCTATACAAAAACCCATGGACCATGGCATGTCTGTGCCGTTCAAAAAATTGCAGAAAGGTTATTAAAGAATTTAAATATTTACCAGAAAAAACTAAAAAAAAGTATCTAAGACTGCAAGTTCTTCCAGATTATATTGTTAAACAAATAAAAGGGGGTGTGCATAGTAAGAGTAAAAAATGAGTCTATAATGATAACCATGAATATAAAAAAGGGGATTGAGCACCATTTTGCTTTCTGGTTCTTAGTATGGGTAATATATGCTCTTTCAATTGCACTTTCATTTGAGCGTATCTACATATCGCAAGATTTCCCCGTGTTTTACGCAGAAGAAGAAATACCAGATCCACTTACCCCTATTAGAGGACTTCTTGATCTTTTTACACCAAAATGAACTGTGAATGGGATACCGCGCGGTTTCTGATTTTTTCTGACAACGGCATACCGCTCCTTTATTACTCTCACCTAACTTCTGTTGCAATCTTTATTGGTTTGTTTTTACTGACTTTTCTGAAGCTTAAACCATGGCCCAAGGGCGCATTTCGCTTAATGATTATTTCTTATGTGATATGGCTTCTGGGTGACCTTGTGCTTTGGGGTAATGAAAGGATGGATCATGTTATGTTTTTCTGGACCATTGTTAACCTTGTTGAGCCGATAATTTTCGCGGCCGCCTATATACACTTTGTCTCTTTTACAGATCAGAGAAAGTCAACCAACAAAGAGAAGATATTAATATTCATCCTATTAATCCCCACAGCAATAATGGCCCCGCTCGGCCTTTCGACAATAGGCTTTGATTATACAAACTGTGACAGAAATGTCGTCGAAGGAATTGCCGCCTACTATAACTATTTTCTCGAGGCCATATTTATTGTCCTAATACTTGTACATGCTGCAAAGAAGTTTATCTTATTAAAAGAACACCGACACCAAATATATCGCCTCGTCTGGGCAACTGGAAGTCTCGCCATACTCCTAACGTCGTTTTTGTTCGCCAACTTCTTTGGCACATATTTTGTTGCTTATGAAATAAGCCAACTTGGTCACGTTGCCGTCCCTATTTTTGCAGCCCTTCTGGCCTATATAACTGTAAGATTTGACACCCTGGAATCTAGGATCTTGCTTATAGACGTTCTGACCTCAAGTCTCATTATTCTGATATTCTCACTTTTATTTATTAGAAATGAAGACGCACAAACTGTGGTTGTCTTAGTATCATTGGCCCTATCAATACCAATGGCCTATACTCTGATGTCTGGTATTAGAAAGGAAGTACACTCAAGACAGCGCATAGAACAACTCGCGGGCGATTTAAGGCGCGCCAACGAAGGTCAGCAGAATCTTATTCACATCATTAACCATCAGATTAAGGGTTACCTGGCGAAGGCGAGAAACATTTTCTCCGAACTTCTTGACGACCCGTCCTACGGCCCGATTCCTGACGCCTCCAAGCCGATGCTTGAAGAGGGTTTCAAGTCTCTTACCGAAGGTGTGGACTTCGTCAAAGACTTCCTGGACGCCTCAAATATTGAAAAGGGTTCCTACGCCTTTAGTGTTGTGCCTATAGATTTTAGAGAAATGGTTAAAGAAACAGCCGAGAAGCAGAAAACTCTGGCAGAGGAAAGAAAACTTTCCTATGAGGTAAAAATTGAAGACGGTGACTACAACACTAAGGGCGACAAGCTCCAGCTCGGGCAGGCGGTGAAAAATCTTATAGACAATTCTCTCCGCTACACTCTTGAGGGTGGAGTCTCCATTAATCTCTCTCGCAAGGACGACAAGATTCTTTTGTCTGTAAAAGATACTGGTGTCGGTATCTCGGAAGAGCTGAAGCCGAAACTTTTCACACAAGGTGGGCGGGATAAAAATTCAATCAAGATAAATATCAACTCAACCGGCTTTGGTCTCTCATTCGTCAAGTCTGTTGTCGAGGCGCACAAGGGTCGCGTCTGGGCCGAATCCGAAGGGGTTAACAAGGGCTCCACTTTCTACATGGAGTTACCCGTAACATAGTTTTCTCACTTCTAGCCACCCCCTGTAGTCTAATTCGCGCGAATGGTAGAATAGATGTATGAAAGACAGAGAAATAGAAAGAGTATTGAAGGCTTTAGCCAACAAAAGACGCTTAGCTATTCTTGAGAGTTTGCGTAAAAACAAAGAGAAAAGCGTTGGAGAGATCGCCGACGGTATCAAACTATCATTTCGCGCCACCTCAAAACATTTATCAATCCTCGTAGGCGCCGAGATTCTCGATAGAGAACAGAGAAGCCTGCAAATGTTTTATAGTTTAAATAAATCAGCCCCGGACATAGTCAAACACCTTCTCCGCACTCTTTCCATAGTCTAATTCGCGCGAATGGTGGAATAGTTTGAGTTGTGAGGTCGCGCATTTTGCTTGTATTTGTTTTGTGATAAAGTGGCGGCATGAAAGGGTTTTTGGCCATATTTTTAGCCTTATTTTTACCGGTTTTTGCCTTTGCTGCGATAGAAAATCCTTATGTCGTTGACGAGAAACCTCAAGTAATTTTCGGCGACAGTGTACCTGTTCTCACTTATTTCGGACTAGAAAATTACACACAAGACTACGTAGGCGGCTATGCGCACATAACCTTTACATACACGCACCACTCGTGCTGTTTCGCTTCTTTTCCTCCGAAAATTTACGTAACTAATACTGATCCAAGTGCAACATCAACATCGATAATAAAAGCAAATGAACCCCTGTTTACACTCTTGCCATTCGCTCACCCAACAGATTGGTATTTATACGACATTCAGTTTGATGCAAGCGGATACACGATAAGTGTCAAACAATCCGGCGAAACAGAAATACTTAATGAGCATAGAGACATCGCTGATTTAGCCGATAGCGACTGGATGGCACTAGCAAACAACCATCCGAATGTTGGCAACAACCAGTCTATGGCGTTTACTCCTGTTCCTATAAGGGAGGTACCACAAAAAAATCCGGTAATAATTATTCCGGGAATTATGGGTTCAGCACGCAAAAACGACGCGCTGGTTATAGATCCAATCCTCCATACTTATGATGATTTAATTGCAACGCTTATAGCTAATGGTTATGTCGAAGGAACTGATTTATTTATCTTCCCGTACGAGTGGAGAGATTCAAATGTTTTCACTGCAAATCTTTTGGATGACAAAATAGACGAGATTAAATCCATGTGTGTTTGTGACAAAGTTGATATTGTCGCCCATTCAATGGGAGGGTTGGTGGCACGTGCATATATACAGTCGGTTGATTATGACAACGATGTTGACCAGCTAATATTTCTAGGAACTCCGCACAGGGGATCACCTAAGGCGTATTTACAGTGGGAGGCCGGTGAAAGTGACGTGGATGTAAGAGATCAAGTTATAAACCTGTTTTTCTCAGCTGAGGCGTTGAGAAATGGATACCTAACAGTTTTTAGTTATATAAGAAACAAGCCGATTTTATCTGTTCAGGAATTATTGCCAATATTTGACTATATAAAGGACAGTGATACTGAAGTATTGAGAAGTTATCCGGCCAACTACCCAAGAAACTTCTTCTTGGAAAACTTAGACAACAACATCTCCAATCTTCTTAGTTCAGGTGTAGAAATCGTTAATTTTGTTGGGGATTCTGAGGAAAACAAAACAATTGAAGCAATAAGAGTTATACAAACCTCTCAACATCCGCGCTGGGAACATGGTGAACCAGAAGGGTTTAGTAATTCTTCCGGGGACAATGGCCTTGAAAGAGGTGTTGGTGATAATACCGTTACAACAATTGGTTCATCTCCCGATGGGTTTATTAGTGAGGAGATTGTGGCTTCGCACAATAGAATTCCAACAGTAGCGGCCAATAGAATCGTAAAAATTCTTACTGGCGAGGACTCAATAAGCAACATTGACAATGGTTTAAATGTTAGTGCCAAGATCTTGCTAATGCAGCTTCTTTCCCCAATAGATGCATTGGTCACCGCTCCGGACGGTAAGAAGATTGGAAAAGATTTTTCCAACAATACTGAATATGATGAAATTCCGTTCGCATTTTACTCTGGATTTGAAACCAACGATGAATACATAACGATTCTTAATCCACTTGATGGAGAATACAAGGTAGAAATACAAGGAACAGGTGATGGTGGAAAATATGAATTGCTAACAAGCTATGTCTCTGAAGAATTTGCTACTACCACTAGTATCTCTGGTATTACCAAACCTAACCAATTAACAAATTTGAATGTTCGTGTAGATAACGAAAACCCAGAAGATCTATCTGCAGAAAGGGAAGTTACTTTAGAAATATTTATAGCAGACATAAATGGTGCTTATGATTTAGGCTGGATTACTGATAAAAAAACTAGGGATGCTTTAATAAAACAAGCAAACCTTATTATTAAATTTGAATTAAAGAAGAATGGTAAAAAGGAAAGGCAAATAGATAAAATCATAATAAGACTATTGGAAAAGGAGCTGGATTTGTTACTTAAAAATGGTAGAATCAACCAAGAAGTATACCGGCTGTTAAAGGAGGATTTACTATATTTTATAAGTAATAACTGAAGTGAATAATGTTTTAAAAAATATTTTAGTTACTTTATTCTCACTAGTCATAAGCTATTTTGTGGCTGATTATTTTGGTATTTGGTACACAACAATATTTGGCTATGGTAGTGCCTGGATAGGTAGTGAAGAAAGTTGGAATTTTATAATAGGATTACCGCTATCCTTATCTTTTTTTCTTACGCTCATTTTGAATACGTGGATATTTAAAAAAATTACTTCGACAGTGTGGCTGATATCACCATTAATACTTTATGAGGTAATAGTAGACATTCGTCATATTTATATAACACTTATTTTAATTATACTGGCTTTCAGTGTTTCTTCGCTTCTAAAAAAGTACTTTAATTTAACAACACAATAACCTAAAAAAGATAGAGAACCTAGAGAAGAAAATTACCAAAAAGAAAAAGAATGACAAGTCCCTCGAGGGTGTAAAAAGGAAAATTGGGAAGATTGTAGTAGGATTGGAGAGAAAAGCCGTAAAAGGTAAACTGTCCGACCAAGATGCTCAAGACATTACTAACTTGCTTGAGGCCCTCGAAAGTACGTTATAATTTATAGACATGAAAAAAATAGTGATAATCGTGGGTTGTATTCTATTATTAGCGCTCCTGTTATATTGGTATCTACTTAACAATACTGCACCACAGTTCTAAACGGACTTCACCCTCCACCCTGGATTATTTGCGATCTAGTCTTGATTTAGTATGGAACCGTTCGCGCGAATGGGAGAATAAAGAAAAATCTCTTAAAAAAGCTTGATAACTTAGAAAAAAAGATAGAGAAGAAAAAGGCTAAAGGTAAATCATTAGAAGCCATAAAAAAGAGAATTGAAAATATAATTAAGAATATAATGAAGAAAGAGGGACGAGGAGTTATAAACGAAGCTGATGCGCAGGAAATCACTACATTGCTAGAACAAATAGAAAGTGCGCTATAATTATAGAATATGAAATTTATAAAATTGTTTCTTATTCTATCAATAATTCTCTTAGTTTCTGGGTTTTTAATTTTAAATTCTGATATTCAAGCTGGTTCTACTGGAGAATTGTTAATCAGAGTCGGGAAAGCTCTTGTTTATGGTATGGGCGCTCTCGCTATTGTATTTTTGGTTTTACTGTCTGCCCAACAAGCAGTTCCAACTTGGAAAAAATTTGCAAAATGGTATATACCATTTGCTACCCTTTTCTTCATCTTTTATTCTGATCCGGGTTCAGGAAATTATTTCGCCCCTTATCCAGAACAAGTTTTTAAATGGTTGAGTGGCATCTATGTTGTTGCGAGTTTCTGGATTATCGGCCGAGTCGTATTGAGCCAAAAACACACAAATAGCTAAAAATCTAAGGTAGAAAAATCTGGTATTATTGAGGGATATATGGCAGAGAAGAAGACTTTGGTTTCGGGAGTGAAGCCGACAGGGCGGCCGCATATCGGCAACTATTTCGGCGCGATGAAGCAGTTCGTCGAGCTTGGCACCCTTTACCAGAGCCATATTTTCATCGCCGACCTGCACGCCCTGACCTCTCTACAGAACGGAAAAGAGCTTAAAGACAATAGTTTCGGAGTCCTCTTAGACTACCTAGCCATAGGGCTTGATCCGCAAAAGGTTTCTCTTTATAAACAGTCGGACGTGCCGCAGGTGGCGGAACTCGCCTGGATTTTCAACTGCCTTACAACTATGCCGTACCTGATGCGTGGGCATGCGTTCAAGGATGCCGAAGCAAAAAATAAAGAGATAAACGTCGGTGTTTTTGATTACCCGCTTCTTATGGCGGCAGATATTCTTATCCAGGATGCAGACGTAGTACCTGTCGGAGCCGATCAGAAGCAGCACGTCGAGATTGCCCGCGACGTAGCGCAGAAGTTTAACAACACTTACGGCGAGACATTTAAATTACCCGAAGCGGTTATCTTAGACCAAGTCGCGACCGTGCCAGGCACGGACGGCAGAAAGATGAGCAAGAGCTACGGCAATACAATAGAACTCTTCGCCTCCGACGATGAGATTGAGCGCGCGGTTATGAGCATCGTCACCGACTCGACCAAAGATGTGCCAACGAATGTCTATGCAATGCACCTTCTTCTCCGCAAAAAGAGTGAGCTTGATAAGCTCTACGATGAAAAAAGAGGTAAGTATAAAGAATTAAAAGAGGCGCTTATAGAAGACTTAAAAAAACTTATTGGTCCCATGCGCGAGAAGCGAAAGAAACTCGAAGGTGACAAAAAGGCGGCACTCCAGATTCTTGAATCGGGCGGTAGGGTCGCCCGCCTCAGGGCCGAAAAGAAAATGGCGGAAGTAAGGGAGAAAATAGGTTTAACACTAAAATGATACAAGGATTCGTACACGCTCTTCGAGTGCAGTCAAAAATCATTTTCGTCGTGGTGCGAAATAGAAAAGGCCTAACTCAGCTTGTCGTGACCGCCGACAATCCAGAATTTGAAATCGCAAAAAACTTAACGCTAGAATCAGTAATCCGCGCCGAGGGTGAGATGAAGAAAGAGAAGAACGCTCCAGGCGGCGAAGAAATGCATCCTAGGAAAATTGATATTTTGTCTCGTTCTTTGCCCGAGCTTCCGATTCCTGTCGTTACTCTTAAAGGCGGAGAAGAGACCGAGGCGCCTCTGCGCTTTGATTACCGTTGGATTGATTTGCGTAAACCAGAGCGTGCCAAAATTTTCCAGGTTTGGACCGAGTTTGAAAAAGGTTGGCGAAAGTACTGGGACGAGAACGACTATATTCAAATCTATCCACCCGCCTTTATGTCCACGCCCTCCGAGGGCGGGGCGGACGTCTTTGAGGTTAATTACTTCGACAGAAAGGCCTATCTCGCCCAGTCGCCGCAATTTTATAAACAAATGGCCATGGCGGCCGGCTTCGAAAAAGTGTTTATGGTCTCTCCCGTCTTCCGCGCCGAACCGTCTTTTACCACAAGACACTTGACGGAATTTACCGGTTGGGACTTTGAAATTTCTTATATCCGCGACCATAACGATATTATGGACGCCGAAGAGGGGATGATAATTGAAGGATTAAAGGCGGTCCTTAAAAAATTCCCCGACACTAATATTGAGGTGCCGAAGAAACCGTTTCCGAGAATTACCATACTTGAAGCCAAAAAGATTTTGAAAAAACTTGGTGTAGAAAGCGCGGAAGAACACGATCTCTCACCCGAAGAAGAAAGGGCGATTTCCGAATACGTCAAAAAAGAACATAAACACGACTTTGTTTTCATAACCGAGTATCATAAATCAAAGAGCGCTTTCTACCACATGCGTCTCGATGAAGATTCAGACAGGAGTCGCCGCGCCGATCTGCTCTATCGTGGGCTAGAAGTAACCACTCTTGCCCAGCGCGAACACAGACCTGAAATTCTCGAAAAACAGGCGAAAGAAAAAGGGTTGGACCTCGATTCGCTCAAAGATTATCTAAACTTTTTCCGCTATGGTTGTCCGCCGCACGGAGGGGGAGGGGTTGGCCCCGGGCGATTTATCATGAAGATTCTTGACCTGCCGAATGTACGCGAAGCGACCTTCCTACCTCGCGACGTTAAAAGACTAAACCCTTGAGTAAAAAGCTTGGAAATAGCTCAAAAATGGCTATAATAAAGGGGTGAAAGAACTCTCATATACCGTAAAAACGGACGCCTTCGAAGGCCCACTAGATCTTCTTCTTGAACTTGTAACCAAGCGAAAACTTTTTGTTAACGATGTTTCTCTCGCCGAAGTTACGGACGACTTCATCAAGTATCTTGAGGGGCATGAAGAGTTTCCGATAGGGGAATCGGCGGAGTTTATCGTCGTAGCATCTACCTTGATGCTCATAAAGTCCAAGTCACTTTTACCGATGATAGACCTCTCTCCCGAGGAGGAGGAAAGTATCCACGACCTCGAGAATCGTCTGATTTTATACCAAAGGGCGAAGGAGCTCTCACTTTTTATCAAAAGTCTTTATGGTAAGAAAATAATTTTTGATAAAAATCCATCTAAAAATCAGCTCGTAGTTTTCTCTCCCGATTCTAAAACAGATCCGAAGAATCTCCTGGCAGCTCTTGAGAACCTCTTTGAATCTTTGCCGAAAAAAGATGTTCTACCGAAAGTCTCAGTCAAGAAAGTTATTAGTCTCGAGGAAATGATTGAACGCCTTATCGCACGAGTTTCAACAGCAAGTAAAATTAATTTCAAAGATTTCCATGGAACTAAAGGCAAACTCGACTACGAGAAAAAGGTCTCTATCATCGTTGGATTCTTGGCAATGCTTGAACTTGTTAAACGCGGTGTTATTCGTGTTACCCAAAAACAGGGCGGTGATATAGAGATGGAAACCGAAACTGCCCCTTTAATCTCGAATAATCAAGCATCATGACTCTTGAATCAAAAATAGAATCAATACTTCTTTTCAAAAATGAACCGGTTTCCGTCACCGAGCTCGCCAAGTGGTTGGGAGAAAAGTCGGAAGCCATTCAAGGGGCGCTAGATAACCTCACGGCGACATATAAAAATCGCGGTATGGTTATCGTCTTTGACGGAGAATTTATGAGTCTCGGCACACACCCTGACGCCACAGAGCTTCTGGAAAAACTGCAGAAAGAGGAGCTTTCACGCGAGCTTGGCCGGGCGGGGCTTGAGACCTTGGCTATTGTTCTCTACAAAGGTCCGATTTCCCGCCGAGAAATTGACCACATCCGTGGGGTTAATTCGAGCTTTATACTGCGCTCACTTCTTATACGAGGATTAATAGAGCGAATAGAAGGTACCGAACGAAGTTATACCTACAAAGCGACTTTGAAGCTTCTACAATACCTCGGGGTATCCAAGAGGGAGGAGCTTCCCGAGTTTGAGCGCGCCTTTAAAAAGATGGATGAATTTGTTAAAACTACTTCAACGGAAGAGGAAAATGGACAATAACACAGTAACCGCCAAAGACGACCATATTAAGCTCTTTATTGTACTTTTGGTGGCGTTGGTTCTACTCCTCGTCGCCTCTTTTATTTTTGACTTAAAAATCGAACGAAAGGACTTATCAACTCCGTCCGGGGCTGCTCTGAAAGTTTTTCCAGATGTCGAACTGGAAGCCAAGGCGGCTTATGTCTACGATATAAAAAATCAGACAATTCTTTTTTCTAAAAATCCCGACACCAGACTCTCGCTTGCTTCTCTGACCAAAATTATGACCGCTCTGGTTGCGCGCGAACTCACTCTACCCACAAGCATTATCACCATAGGGAGTGAAGCGCTTCGGGCTGACGGTGACAGCGGTCTTTTCCGTGACGAAAAATGGAATCTGAAAGATATTCTCGATTTCTCTCTCGTTACTTCTTCAAATGACGGCATGCGCGCCGTGGCGCTCGCTCTGGGGGCCATATCAAAGTCAGATGCTTCGTCAACAGAAATTATTAACGACTTCGTGAGGAATATGAATGCCAAAGCGGGGGAATTGGGACTGAAAAATACCTATTTCTGGAACGAAACCGGTTTGGACGAATCCGAGTTTAAAGGCGGCGCTTATGGCACAGCAAGAGACGTGGCGACTCTGGTGGAATATATTATCTATAAATACCCCGATCTTTTAGGCGCGACAAGAGAGTCTACGACCACGTTCGAGTCGGTAGATAATTTCACTCACGTAGGCAAGAACACCAACATTATCACCGGTCGAATTCCCGGACTTCTCGCGTCCAAGACTGGCTCGACCGAAACCGCCGGAGGGAATCTTGTTGTTGTTTTCGATCCGGAGCTTGGACGACCTTTCATTGTTTCCGTTCTCGGCTCTTCTACGGATGGTCGGTTTAGAGACGTGGAAATTCTAGTTAGAGCCACGCTTGATTACATAACCCAAGAATAACAGGACAAGGGAATTTATCTTCTCGTCGCTATCTCAATCTGATACAATGTTTTCATTCTAGACCAAGAACCTCGATGGACGTCTTAAAAATAATCTTGCCGACAGTCATCTCGTTTTTTGTGGGCCTAACGATCACACCGTTTTTTACCCGTCTTTTCTACAAGTATAAGATGTGGAAAAAAATCCCAAGAACTGGAGTAACCAACCAGGCCTTCAGCGCCCTGCATGACTCGGATAAAGAAGTAAGAACTCCCCGCATCGGCGGAGTTATTATCTGGATAGCCGTACTCTTAACCGTTTTTTTGGTATACCTCGTTTCTGTTTTTTTTCCAACCGAACTGACCTTGAAATTGAACTTTCTTTCAAGGAGTCAGACGATAGTACCTCTGGGGGCCTTTTTCTTCGCGGCGGTGCTGGGTTTAATAGACGACCTTGTCCAGATTTCTGACAAAGGCACAACCAACGAGCGTGACCTTCTCTATCGTAAGGTTAAGGTCGCCCTGATTACTCTTATCGGCGTAGTGGTTAGCTACTGGTTTTATTTCAAAATAGATTACAGCTCTATCTATGTTCCTTTCTGGGGCGACCTGGAGCTCGGCATTCTTTTCATACCATTCTTTATTCTCGTTATGCTTGCCACTTTCTCTACCTCGATTATCGACGGCCTCGACGGTCTTTCCGGTGGGGTACTGATGCCGGTTTTCATAGCTTTTTCCGTAATCGCCCTGATAAACAACCAGATTGATATTTCGGCGCTTTCCGGCGCTATAGCCGGCGGTATTCTTGCTTTTCTCTGGTTTAATGTGCCGCCCGCCAGATTTTATATGGGGGAGACAGGCATGATGTCTCTAACGGTCGTACTTTCGGTAATTGCATTTCTGACTGATTCTGTTCTCCTCCTGCCCATCATCGCCCTGCCTCTGGTTGCCACCTCTCTATCGGCCATCATTCAGATGGTTTCTTTTAAATACTTCGGCGGCAAGCGCGTTTTCAGAGTCTCACCCCTGCATCACCACTTTCAGGCGCTCGGCTGGTCTAAGGAACGGATTGTGATGCGCTATTGGATTGTATCTTTCATATGCGCCATCACCGGAGTAATTATTGCCCTTCTTAGTTAAATCATTTAGAATCAGGGTAAATGAAGATACCGAAAAAAGTACCAGACGTTACTTTTAAAACTCGAGTTCGCGATGAAAAAATCGGCGGCGATAACCCGTATCGCTGGCAGGATGTAACCACGGACGATATTTTTAAAGGCAAGTCAGTCGTCGTATTCTCGCTGCCTGGCGCCTTCACACCGACCTGCAGTTCTTCGCATCTGCCCGGCTTTGAAGCTAAATATGATGAATTAAAAGCTCTTGGTGTCGATGAAGTTTGCTGTGTTTCCGTAAACGATGCTTATGTTATGAACCAGTGGGCCAAGAGCCAGGGGGTTAAAAAGGTCAAAATGATTCCGGACGGCTCCGCTCTTTTCACCAAAGGTATGGGGATGCTTGTAAAAAAGGACGATTTAGGTTTCGGCGAAAGATCGTGGAGGTACAGCATGTACGTTGTAGATAAAGAGATAAAAAAAGTATTTATCGAAGAGGGCTTTACGGATAATTGCCCCACGGATCCATTTTCCGTCTCTGATGTTGATACAATGATTAAATATCTTAAGGAGTCAGTTCAAAATAAATAAATTACACTCGGTCGATTGGTGATATAATCATCGTCGATGAAGGCGGCGCAACCTAAGGTCGATAAATTGTTTTTGTTCCTGTCCTTGGCCCTGATCATTGTCGGGTTTTTTGTTTTTAATTCCGCCTCTCTGGCCCTGCTTGCCAAAGAAACTTCAAATTATTCCAGCGTCGCTTTCGCTCAAGTGGTCTTCGGTCTTTTCGGGGGCTCTGTGGCGATGTTATTTGCCTCCCGCCTTAGTTCAAACTTCTGGAAAAAACTTGCTTTCTATCTACTAATTATCGCTATTATTCTAAATATTCTAGTTCTTTTACCCGGAGTAGGGTTTGAACACGGCGGTGCCAGACGCTGGATAAATGTATTCGGTGTCTCACTACAGACCTCAGAAGTACTTAAATTCGCCTTCATCCTTTATTTCGCAGCCTGGGCAGCCGCGGTGAAGGATCGCATAAAAACTTTTCGCTACGGTCTGTTGCCGCTTCTCGTTCTTCTCGGAATCGCTGCCGCGCTTCTCGTTATGCAGCCCGACACAGACAATTTAATACTCATCGGTCTCACAGGGACAGTCATGCTGATAGCCGCCGGAGGCAGGATAAAACACGTTTTCCTGATAGCCCTAATAGGTCTTATCGGTATAGGGCTTTTATATTTTACGCAACCACATATAAAAAATCGTATTAACGCTTTTTTTAGTCAAGAGTCCGATGCCGCTGGCATTAATTTCCAGGTGAAGCAATCGCTTATAGCCATAGGTTCTGGCGGTCTTACCGGGCGAGGTTTCGGACAAAGTGTTCAGAAATTTACGTACCTACCAGAACCGATAGGAGATTCAGTCTTTGCGGTTGTGGCGGAAGAGTTTGGATTTATCGGCTCTACGATGCTTCTTGTCCTTTTTGTATTATTTGCCGTGAGAGGATTAAAAATTGCCGCCAGTACTGAAAACTCTTTTGCTAGACTCACGGTTGTTGGAATTGTTATAATGATAGTATCCCAAGCATTCGTCAATATAGGCGCGATGCTCGGAGTGATTCCCTTGTCAGGCATAACCCTACCGTTTATCTCTAAGGGCGGCACCTCTCTTTTCATGACCCTGCTTGAAGTAGGTATTGTGCTCTCGATCTCTAGAAACCGAGGACTCTAATATGCGCATTTTATTTACCGGCGGCGGTTCAGGGGGTCACTTCTACCCGATAATCGCCATCGCCGAAGAACTTAATAACCTGGTCAAGGAAAAAAAGC
Organism: uncultured Candidatus Saccharibacteria bacterium; assembly: GCA_964446535.1. Lineage (GTDB taxonomy): Bacteria > Patescibacteriota > Minisyncoccia > Phycocordibacterales > Zambryskibacteraceae > UBA5004. The sequence goes on from CAYUOR010000004.1 coordinate 20,732, forward strand.
TTTTAGGGCTGGAACTCTTTTACATGTCCCATACGCCATACAATGCCGGCATTCTCTTTGAACACGGTATTACTTACAAAAAAAATAGTGCCGGAAAGATCCGCCGCTACTTCTCTTTCCTTAATTTTTTAGACTTATTTAAAACGGGGTGGGGGATTCTCGTCTCAATTCTTCAGGTTTATCGCCTTTATCCGGATGTCGTTTTCGGCAAGGGCGGCTACGCGAGTTTCCCAGTGCTCTTCGCCGCAAAAATTTTACGCATACCAGTGGTCATCCACGAGTCCGACACTGTACCGGGCAAGGTAAACACCTGGGCTGGTAAATTTGCCGCTCGCGTTGCTGTCTCATACAAAGAGACGGCAAAGTTTTTTCCTACGGAAAAAGTAGCTTTCACCAGCCAGCCAGTTCGCAAAGAAATTACTCAACCCATAACGGAAGGCGCTCGAGAATTTTTGAAAATTGAGTCCGAGACACCGGTTGTGCTTATTCTAGGCGGCTCACTCGGGGCAGAAAAAATAAATGACACAATCTTTGAAGGTTTGAAAAATATGGTTGAAAAGTACACGGTTATTCACCAGACCGGTAAAAATAATTTTATAGAAGCCAAGACAACTGCCGCCGCCGTCCTTTTTGACTCGGAACACAAAGATCGCTACAAGCCGTTTGATTATCTTAATGCTCTTGCCTTACGCATGGCGGCCGGCGTTGCTTCTATAGTGGTCTCACGCGCCGGTTCAACAATTTTCGAAATCGCGGCTTGGAGTACTCCTTCAATTATTATCCCCATCACCGACTCTAACGGCGATCACCAGAGGCAGAATGCTTTTGCTTACGCCCGAGCCGGCGCTTGTGAGGTTATAGAAGAAGCCAATCTTCGACCGAATATTCTTATCTCGGAGATTGAGCGCCTGATGTCAAATGCGGAAGAACGAGAGAAGATGAGGGCCGCAGCCAAGGCATTCCACAGACCCGAGGCGGCAAGACTTGTGGCGGAAGAAATCTTGAAAATCGCCCTGGAACACGAGATAGAAAAATGAAGCAACAGATTATTACACGTTTTCCCCCCTCGCCGACAGGCCCCATCCACATCGGTAATGTAAGAACCGCGCTTTTTAATTATCTTTTCGCAAGGCACCACAGTGGACTTTTCATCCTAAGAATAGAAGATACAGATAGGGCGCGTTCAAAACCAGAATTTGAGAAGGGGATTATTGAAAATCTTGCCTGGCTTGGTCTGGAGCACGACGGAGAAATTCTTCGTCAATCGGAGCGCGGTGAAGTTTATAAAAAATATTTAGACAAATTAATTTCTGAAGGCACGGCCTACCTTTCTCTTGAAGACGAGGGAGAAAATAGGGAAGTGGTTCGCTTCCGAAATCCGAACAAGAAGGTTGTGTTTGAAGATTCGGTGCGCGGCGAAGTTTCATTCGACACCACGGAGCTAGGCGATTTCATAATTGCTAAAAACAAAAACGAACCCCTCTATCACTTAGCCGTGGTAATAGACGACTTCGAGTCTGGGGTGACACACGTTATTCGCGGCGAAGACCATATTTCAAACACACCGCGTCAGATTCTTATACAGGAAGCGATCGGCGCCCCTAGGCCCGTGTATGCGCACCTACCCCTAATTCTGTCATCCGATCGATCGAAACTCTCTAAAAGAAAACACGGGGAATCTGTTTCTCTAGACTATTACCGACAAAAGGGATATTTGTCACAAGCTCTGATAAATTACCTGGCGCTTCTTGGATGGAATCCCGGGACGGATAAAGAGATTTTTACGCTAGAGGAACTTATAAAAACCTTTGACATCGCCAAGATTCAGAAGGGTGGAGCCATTTTTGACGAAAGGAAACTCAACTGGGTTAATCGCGAACATATAAAACTCTTATCTCCGGAAGAGAAACAAAAACTTGCTTTGAAAGATTTTAATCTCAAAGAAATACCGAAACTAGAGAAAGCCAAAATTTGCTGGAAAGATGTTGATTCCGAGGAAACGCTCAAGCACCTATCAAAAGCAGCCGAGCTTATAAAAACTAATGGCGATCTAGCGGCTTATGCGGCCAAGGCGGGGAAGGGCAATGTCCTCTGGCCGGTGCGCTACGCCCTCTCCGGAAAGGATGTATCTCCCGACCCGTTTACTCTTATTGCGGCACTCGGTCCTGACGAATCGGTTAGAAGAATTAAGGAAGCTATCAAAATTCTTGAAGCATGAAGAAGTTTTTAGTTTTAACAGCGATTTATTTCTTTTTCTCCGCCATCTCCCTTGCCGCCCCCTCAAGTGACCTAGAGAATCAGATTGAGCAGGTTCGTCGCGAGAGGGAAAGCCTGGTTGCCGAACAGAAACGTCTGGAGGCAGAACTTGAAAGGGTGAATGCGGAAAGTAAAACCCTGGGTAGTGCCGTTAAGTCTCTTGATACCACGAGAAAAAAACTTGTCGCCGATATCAATGTCACTCAATCTAAAATTACCACCACCAATCTCACCATTAAGTCTCTAGAAAATAAAATGGGGGAGAAAGAGGCGCAAATCTTGGCACATAGACAGGCTATCGCCCAAGCCCTACAGACCCTTTCAGCGTACGATACCCGTTCCATGGTTTTAGACCTTCTTTCTTCCGCGAAGTTCTCTGACGTTTGGCGTGACAGGAGTCAGCTTGAGAGTCTTAATTTGAAAATGGAAGAAGAGATTCTTTCTCTGCGCGAGACCAGAAAAGTTCTTGACCAAGAGAAGAAGCAAAAAGAGAAAGTTAAAGCCGAACAAGTCAGTCTCAAGGGGCAGCTCTCTGGACAAAAATCGGTCGTAGAAGAAAACCAAAAGGCTAAGGAAAAACTTCTTGCTGAGACCAAAAACAAAGAAGCAGAATATCAGAAACTCTTAGCGGAAAATATCGCGCGACAAAAACAATTTGAAGAAGATCTTTCGAGACTTGAGCTCGAACTTCGAATCATTCTGGATCCTTCGCTTATCCCGAAGATTAAACACGGTGTCCTGGCCTGGCCACTCTCCGAAGTCTTCATCACACAGCACTTCGGCGAGACCGAATTCGCCCGCGGCGGTGCCTATGGTGGCAAGGGACACAACGGAGTGGACTTCCGCGCTGCTATGGGCACTCCGGTAAAGACCGTCTTTTCCGGCACGGTCAAGGGAGCGGGCAACACAGACGAAAATAATGCAACCTACAGAAAACAAGGCAGACCAGCTTGCGTCTCTTACGGACGCTGGATCTTAATTGACCACGGCAACGGCCTTTCGAGTGTGTACGCGCACCTTTCCGCATCGCTAGTCTCACCAGGGCAGACGGTAAGAACAGGTGATGTTATCGGTTATTCTGGTGGTGCTTATGGTGTTAATGGTTCTGGCTATTCGTTCGGCCCGCATCTTCACTTAGGACTTTTTGCGAGCCAAGGTGTTGAAATAAGAAAGCTTGTAAACAGTAAGGGCGGTTGTAAAGACATACTTATGCCGGTTGCCCTAGGCCCAGAAGCCTATCTTAATCCGCTTGATTACCTGCCTGCGCAGGCAGGTCTGCCATAATTGATATTAAGTTTGAGGCGGGGTAAACTATGGATTATGAAAAAGGACGAGGGCTTCATCGGTTGGCTCATTCTCATAATCATCGCTCTGGCGCTTCTTAAGTACTTTTTTAACTTCTCCATTTTTGACGCAGCCGCTTCAGAGCAAGGTAAAGACACCATAAGTTATATAAAAAATATTGTTGACGTTATCTGGTCCTATATAGAGAAACCGGTTACGTGGCTCTGGGATAGGGTAGTGGAGCTCTTCGCCGACCGCTTTGTCAACAAAAGCCCTCTCCCCACTGAATAAATTATTTTTATGAAAGTTTTGAAAATTACAGCGTTTTTCCTGTTGGCTCCGATATATGTACCGTTATATTTTCTTATGAACTTTACTTTTAAGTGGTGGTCAGGGCTTCTAGACGACTAATCCCAAGGGGCCTAGAACCCCTCATATTTGTGTCACAAAAGATATATTGTGCGACAGATAGCTATTCTCACCCCTTATCTCCCCCATAACAAAAACCCGCCTTGTCGGCGGGTTTTTGTTTATCTTCGAGCGATTTCGGATTCAGCGAACTTTGCCCAACAAGCGGATGAAGACATCCAGGGCTTAGCACCCTCTTTCTCGTAGAGATAACGCGCATATTTGACGTTATCCTCGAGATCATGGACATCAAGACCCATCTCAACGGCTTTTTCGCCATGGTAGAGAATGTTGATCTGCATCACACCCCTGTCGTAGCTGTTCTCTTCTCCTTTCAGAATACTGCCTTTTGAGTTGTAGTGTCTGTAATGCGATTCGCATCCGGCAATCTTTGCCATGATAGGAATATCGGCAAAGTAGTCGTTAACGAATTTTTCAACGTTCTTTACGTCCGTAATCGGTCCATAGTCTTCAACTCTGACTTCCTTAGGTGCCCTATCCTGTGCTATTCGAGGATCTTCGTTGTTACCCGTTATAAGCGATGTTATCGCCGGTAAAACGTCAACAGCGGAAGAAGAAAGACTGAAGAGAAGACTGATAGTCGTAAGCTGTAAAATAACAATAGGATAAACTGCTAATTTTAGGTTGCCGTAGAGGTCATTTCTCTCCTAAACAAAAAGCCAGCACCTGCTGACTTGCTCATATACTAGCACACAAGGGTCTTGATGTCAAGTAATTTGTGTGGTGAAATTTATATAAAATGGCTCTGTTGAGCCATTATTTTGCGATTTTAACGAGGCGAGCAATTCAGGGCCAGAGTGTAGCCAGCCGCTTCTGCCTCGCCAGGGCTCTTAAAGTAGATTTTGTTCTCTTCTTTTATCTGTTTGGCACCGGAGCAATAGAGGAAATGATATCTCTCCCCGTTTTTTGAAGCCACCACCTGCGCTTCCGAGGGCAAAACTTGTGTATTTTCAAGATAATTTGAAGTATTAGCACCCGCCACACTCGGTACCGAGGGCGTCTTAGAGGTGTTAAAGGTATCGCTTATAGGAGTTATAGACGGATCTAGCTCTATTTTCGGAGTAGTCCTCTCCCCCACAATCGAGAGTCTGCCTAAGCCGAACGACAATGTCCCGACGAGAATTATGACAATAGGCACAAAGAATTTTCTGAATCTCGGAAAACGAACGACTTCCCCACTCTCATCATAGGAGAATTCCTCTGTTTTGTGGCTAACTTCTTCCATTTTCTTGATTTTTTCTGTAGTCTGGTCTATACTCATCGGACGCTAATATAGTACAAAATGGCACATAAAAAGTCAGCAGGCACAACTAAAAACGGTCGAGACTCGAATCCAAAGTATCTCGGCATTAAGATTACCCCGGGTGCAAGAGCTCGAGTCGGCTCTGTTCTTGTCCGCCAGCGCGGCTCCGACGTCTTACCCGGTAAAAATGTCTCCATCGGTAAGGACCACACTCTTTTTGCCACCAAGGAAGGTGTGGTAGCGATTAGTTACAAACGCAAAGTTCACTTCGACAACAAAATTATAAAAAAGAAAGTTATGAGCGTATTACCTCAAGCGTAAAGCGCGCCTCCTTTCCATCCCCCACCCGAATCGGCACTTCAAAGGTGCCGATTTCTTTTATCGGTTTTTTTAGAACAATATTCTCGACTCCTATTTCCAACCCTTTCTCCGACTTGATAATTTCACTTACTTTTTTCGTATCCAGGGCGGCAAAGAGGTGCCCCACGTCGTTTGCTTTTGCTTTCACCACAATTTTTTCTCCAGCTAGAGCGTGTGTGTTTGCCGAGAACTTCTCTTTTTTCTCTTTTTTTGTAGCCTCTTCTCTTTCTTTCAGCGCTCTAACCGCCGCGGCTCCTGGGCTTGAAAGCGGAACCGCAAGTTTCTTCGGTATAAGAAAATTGGTGCCATAGCCGTCTGAGACGTCTTTTTCTTCAAATCTTTGGCCCAAACCTTTCACGTCTTTAATCAAGATAACTTTCATTGTTTTTACTTTGAAAGAATTTCTATAGCTTTATCAAGTTGAGGGTCGCGTCCCGCCTTTCTGTCCTCGGCTGTGTATGGTACCTGGTATTCCGGAGTAATACCGCCGTCAGAAATAGAAACGCCGTTTGGTGTCAGCCACCTGGCGATGGTAATTTTAAGCGAAGTCTCTCGGGTGATGTCTACAAGTTCTTGAACGGAACCCTTGCCAAATGTTTTTTCTCCGACAAGAACTGCCCGCCCGTGCTCAGCTAGCGCCCCAGCAAGGATTTCGGAAGCAGAGGCGGAACCACCGTCTATTAGTATCGCGAATTTTAAATCGTCGGAGAAAACATCGTAGCCCTTACTGCGATACACCTTCTCTTCTCTAGAGCCGCCGAAGTCTTCTCTGACCACCACCTTACTTGACGGTAGAAACCAGCTCGCCATATCTATAGCCGCCTCAAGGTATCCTCCCGGGTTGTTTCTAAGGTCAAGAATCAGTTTGTCGCTTTTCGAGACCAAAAATTCTCTAAGAGCGCTTCGGAACAGGTTCGGTGACTGCGCGGAGAAGCTGTAAAGTTCTATGACAAATACGCCACCCGGGAGTTCCCTTGTATTGATGGTCGGAATATCTATAACCTCCCTTACTACTGAAATTTCAAGCGGTTCAGAAGCCCCCTCTCTTATGACGGTGAGTTTAACCGCGGTCCCCTTTGGTCCGCGAATAAGTTGTACTGCGTCTTCCGTTGAGAGCTTAGCGGTATTCTTATCGTCAATTTCAATAACTCTGTCACCAGGGAGAATTCCAGCGCGAGCCGCCGGAGAATCTTTGAGGGGTGCGACAACAGTGATGGCGCCATTTTGCGCCACTACTTCCATACCGACACCCTCAAAGTTGCCCCTAATATCGGCTTGGAACAGCTCTGACTGGACCGGAGGAAAGAATACCGTATATGGATCACCGAGTGCATCGGTCATTCCGGAAATGGCACCCCAAATACGCTCCTGGTCACTTACACGCTCTGTTGATGTGCCGGCCGGCACAAACTTTTCATTAAGAAGATTCCATGCTCTCCAAAACGGCGAGAAGTCTACACCCAGCGGTTCGCCTTCCGCCATATTTTCAATACCGACAATAGTTCCGGCGCCACTCTTCTCACTAGCTTGAAGTCCGAGATTGTATCCCCCTACGGCAATAATAACTCCGAGAATAAGGAGTGCTGAATGCTGTCTAAAAAATTCCATTCAAGAGATTATATCATCTTTCCTGCTATAATGAAGCCGTGAAAATTAGACTCCACAACACCTCTTCTGGAGTAGCCGAAGACTTTAAACCGATTAAACCCGGTTCGGCATCTCTCTATCATTGTGGTCCGACCGTTTATAACTATGCCCACATAGGCAATTTGCGCTCCTATGTTTTCGCCGATATTTTACGGCGTACACTGGAGTATTCGGGTCTCAAGGTAAATCAAGTTATCAATATAACTGACATCGGCCACCTTACTTCCGACGCCGACACCGGGGACGACAAGATGGTTAAGGGTCTTAAACGCGAGAATCTCCCGCTAAGTCTTGAAGGGCTTAGACAACTTGCCGATAAGTACGAAGCAGCCTTTAAGCATGACCTCAAGCGCCTCAACATAAAGACTCCAGAGCACTTTCCCAGAGCTACCAGCTATCTGAAAGAAGACATCGAACTCATAAAACTCTTGGCAGACAAAGGTTTTACCTACACTCTCACAGACGGAGTTTATTTTGATACCTCTAAGGTAAAGGATTACGGAAAGCTCGGCGGACTAACCCCAGAGGGCGAGGCATCTGCTCGTCTTGAGACGAAAAAGAAGAATTCTCGAGACTTCGTACTCTGGAAACTCTCGCGGGAAAAACATCTCGGCTTCGAGAGCCCCTGGGGTAAAGGATTTCCTGGCTGGCACATAGAGTGTTCTGCCATGTCGAAAAGTTTGTTGGGTCAGCCGTTTGATATTCACACCGGCGGCATAGATCACGTCCCGATTCACCACAACAACGAAATTGCTCAATCCGAATCAGCGTACGAGTTGCCGCTGGCAAATTTCTGGTTACACAACGAGTTTGTCACCATCGCCGACAGCAAGATGGCAAAATCCGAGGATAATTACATAACTCTCGACACTTTAATTAAAAAAGGTTTTTCTCCCCTCTCCTACCGTTATTTTCTTCTTCTTGCCCACTATAGAACTCCAGTCAATTTTTCTTGGCAGGCACTCGAAGCTGCCGGAAACGCTTACAGAAAGTTAAAAGAATTTATGGCAACTGTACCCGAAGGAGGCAGGGTCGACGAAGAGCTGAAACAAGAATTCTTATCCGCAATCGAAAGCGACCTCAATACACCACAAGCCCTGGCGATAGTGGCGAGAGTTATTAATAAGAATCAAAATCTGGCCGATGCGGGCGCTACCATCATTGATTTTGATAAAATTCTGGGTCTTAATTTGAAATATGATGAATCAGAAGTGCCGAAAGAGGTCGTGATGCTAAAAAAACAAAGAGAGCTTGCCCGCAAGCAGGGCGACTTTAAAGAAGCCGATAAAATAAGGCAGGAAATAAAGAAAGTAGGCTACGACGTTATAGACCACGGTGGGCACGAATCATCTGTTCTGGAAAGTTTTTAACTTTCCCCACCTTGCCCACGGTCTTTTCCACCGGTGTTTTTCTTGCGACTCGTTTATAAATTTACTACGATAAGGATATGAGAATACTCACCCTCGACGAAAAAACAAATCTGCGCATCCCACCCCACTCTCTGGAGGCGGAAGCGGCACTCCTCGGTTCTGTCATGCTTCGTCCCGACGCGATTTATGAAGTCCTGGATCTTGTTACGCCGAATTCTTTTTATTTTGAGAAGCATAAAACAATTTTTGAGACAATGCTGGAGCTTTTCGGCAAGCATCAGCCCATAGACATTCTTTCCCTCTCTTCACGCCTTAAAGAAAAAGATCTTTTAGAACGAGTCGGCGGTGCCACTTTTCTTACGGATCTATCGGGTGCCGTGCCTTCTTCAGCCAATATCAAACATTACGCCGAAATCGTGATGAAGAAATATATGATGAGACAACTCATCGAAGCCTCCGAACAACTTTCGCATCTCGGTTTTAACGAAGCCGGAGAGATGGAGGAGATTCTTGATCAGGCGGAGAAAAAAATTTTTGATATCACCGAAAGATTTTCTGGCTCGGCTCGTTTCAAAGATCTTGTTCCACTACTCCACGAAGCCTTTGATCGTTTCGAAAAACTTTCCTCCGAAGAACACAAGCTCCGTGGCGTGCCAACAGGATTTAAATCGCTCGATGACATTCTCGGCGGTTTTCAAAGTTCAGACCTCATCATCATCGCCGCCAGGCCATCCGTCGGTAAGACCGCATTGGCACTCGATATCGCTCGCCGTACTGCCAGTCTCCATAAGACTCCGGTCGGAATTTTCTCGCTTGAAATGAGTGCCGACCAGCTGGTGGACAGAATCGTTGCGGCGCAATCTCGCACAGACTCTTCTATTATTAGAAAAGGTGTTCGTCCTCAGACAGGCACTTGGCGTGACGATGTTTTCAAAAATGTTCGAGATGCTTTAGATGAACTATCTCGCACCCCGATTTATATAGATGATCAACCCGGCAACACCATCATGAAGATGCGTTCAGCCGCAAGAAAACTAAAAATAGAGAAGGGTCTCAAACTTTTGGTCGTCGATTATCTCCAGCTTATGGCACCCTCTATCGCACGGGCGAACGACTCGTTAGTTCAGCAAGTGACGGAAGTTTCTCGCTCGCTTAAACATCTCGCCCGCGAATTAAATATTCCCGTCGTGGCCCTTTCCCAACTTTCTCGTGCCGTTGAAACTCGTGGCGGTAAGCCGAAACTCTCCGACCTTCGTGACTCTGGCTCTATTGAACAAGATGCGGATCTCGTAATGTTTATTCACTCGAACGAAGAAGATATTCGCGATGAAAACGGCAAGGTTAAAGATATTCAGAGAAAGGAGCTCATCATCGCCAAACATCGAAACGGCCCCCTGGGTATCGCCACACTCGACTATCACACTCGTTTCAACACCTTTGTCGAAATAGATTATGCCAACTACGGCAAAGCCGAAGAAGAGTTTAAGAACCTCTAAATCCGAATGAACGCCATCGAGAGACTTGCCGAGATTTTCTCACGCTTCCCCGGTATCGGACCAAGGCAGGCAAAGCGTTTTGTCTATTTTCTCCTGTCTAGGAATGGCGACTACTCTGGAGAACTTGTTAAAGCTATAGGCGAGCTCAAAAAAAGTACCGTCCAGTGTCAATCTTGTATGAGATTCTTTGTTCTGGAAGGGCAGAAAACTCGTCTTTGCGATATTTGTTCCGACGAAACGAGAGAAAGGGAGACTTTAATGCTTGTGCAGAGAGATATTGATTTCGAAGCGATAGAGAGAAGCGGTGGATACAGGGGTTACTATTTTATCCTCGGTGGCGTGGTTCCGATTCTTGAGAAAGAGCCAGAAAAAAGAATAAGAGTTAAAGAGCTCGATACGCGGTTTAAAAAGGACAAAGGAATAAAAGAAGTAATTCTTGCGGTGAATGCGAATCTCGACGGCGAGAACACCGCCGACTTTATAAAAGAGCGTTATAAAAATTTACCGCTCGAATTTTCTGTTCTCGGCAGAGGCTTATCGACCGGTGCCGAACTTGAGTACGCTGACCCGGAAACCTTAAAGAGCGCCCTACTCCACCGCACTAAGTAATAGAATCTACTTTTATTTCGAAATAAGGTTGTCTGTGTCCGTATTTTTTAAAATAGCGCGACTTCTGTTTGTACTTGATGACGTCGACAGTTTTATGCCGAGCAATTTTTTTTAGCGTAGCACCCACCTCTGCGTTGTCTATAAAAGGAGTACCGACATCTGCCCAGCTTTTACCGTCGTCGAGCATTAAAACTTTGTCGAAAACCAGTTTCTCCCCTTCCTGATGGTCACCGGGAAGTTTTTCTATTTTTAGAATATCCCCTTTTGATACACGGTACTGTTTCCCGCCAGTGGTGAAGACGGCAAAGATTGCCTGAGTTTTTTTGGTGGCAGGCTTTTTGGCTGTCTCGGCGGCAGGTTTAGGAGCGGAGACTTTAGCCGTCCTGGCTTTCGGTTGGGCCTTTTCTTTAACCATAGGTTCCCTATTCTACTGAAGGTCGCTCTATTGTCAACGGTTCTAAATCTATACCGGAACCGGTGATTTTTAGGACATCTTTGTCTATCTTTTTAAACTCCTTGCCGGCGGAGTTATACTTGTTGACCGCGGTCTCTAGCGCGTTACCGAGCTTGGAGTAGTGTTCTTCATAAGCAGAGAGATGTTTCTGAAGATCACCAACATTTTTGATAATACTTTTCACGGACTCTTCTATTTGCATGCCCTTCAGACCCTGTAAAACGGTCTGGAGATAGGCCAGAAATGAGGTTGGCGAGACTATTAGGACATGGTACTTGGAGGCGGCGCGCTGAATCAGGCTTTCCGAGTCTTCCTTAAGAGCTCCAATTTTATTAATAAGCAGGTCATAGTAGATAGCCTCATGCGGAATGAACATAAAAGCGAAGTCCATAGTTCCCTCACCGGGTTTTATATACTTAGCAGTTTCGGTTATACGCATTTTAAGGTCGTTGACGAAAGCTTTTTCTAACTTTTCTCGTTCACTCGGATTTTTTTCTTCAACGATACGATTATAGTTCTCTAAAGAGAACTTTGAATCAACAGGAATAATTTTATCTTTTATAAAAACTGCCGCATCGACGATGGTGCCATCAGTAAATGTGTACTGCATTTGATAAGAACCCGGCGGTAAAACATTTTTCAGTAAAGTTTCCAAATAATATTCGCCAAGCACTCCTCGTTGCTTCGGATTTTTTAATATCTCTTGGAGCGACTGCAACTGATCCGCGAACGAGACCACCTGTCTGTTTGTCTCGTCGAGTTTCGTCAACCCCTGTGTCACTTCGCGAATAAGTTTTGCCGATTCGCCGAACTGCATTCTTACCGACTCGTTCATCATCTTGTTCGTGTCGGAAAGTTTCTGATCCATACTTCGCGAGAACTCGTTGAGTTGCGTAAGAAGTAATTGTAACCCCTCCCCTTCTTTCTCCGGTTTCTTGGAAAATTTTCTGGCGAAGTAAATTAAAACTGCGGCATTAATTACGACAAGCAGTATCACAGATACTAGGACGAGGTTGGTCATTTACTGTATTATAATAGATATATGTCACTACACCAAGATATTAAAAAAGCTGTAACCGAAGCCATGAAAGCTAAAGACGCTTTGCGCCTAAATGTTCTTCGTGGTTTACTCACGGCCTTCACGAACGAAGCTATTGCCAAAAAAAGAAAGCCGGACGAGGAGCTAAATGACGACGAAGCGCTCACAGTTATCTCGCGCGCCATTAAACAGAGGAAAGATTCTATAGAACAGTTTGAGAAAGGTGGGCGCTCGGACCTCGCCGATAACGAAAAAGCGGAATTAAAAATTCTAGAAACATATCAACCGAAACAGATGACAAGAGAGGAAATTTCGACTTTTGTGAAGTCTAGACAAAAGGAACTTAGTATGACCGACTTAGGTAAGAAGAATCAATTTATGGGCACTATAATGAAGGAATTAAAGGGCAAAGCCGATGGCTCGGTCGTCAAAGAGGTTGTTGACTCCGTCTTCTCCACAGATTTTTCTTAAAATTTGTAGTCATAGGTAGGTGGACGTTTTATAATATAGAAATAAATTATTAGCTTAAGAAATAACACTCGTGAAAAATTTTTCGGCGGCCAAAGAGGCAATTTTATCCACCATCATCAAGAGAAACAAGTCTAAAGTTGCCTTTGATACAAAAAAAATTGCGCGCGCCGTAGAAAAAGCAATGATTGCTGCCGGAGAATTCCGAGTTGGAGCACCAGAGAGGATCACCGACGCCATCCACAAGAAGCTTGTTCTTCAAAAAGAGAATGAACCCACCTTTATACCAACGGTCGAAGGTGTTCAGGATCTGGTGGAAGCAGAATTAATGCTTCAGAAATTTCCGACAACAGCCAAAGCCTACATTCTCTATCGAGCAGAACGCTCTCGTATGCGCGCGGAGCGCGGTGACGTGCCGGAACACGTCAGAGATTTGGCGGAAGAGAGTAAAAAATATTTTAACAACAATCACCTGGGTGAATTTATTTATCTTCGCACTTATGCCAAGTGGATTGAATCCGAAGGTCGTCGCGAAACTTGGGTCGAGACAGTTAATCGTTACACAAATTTCATGAAAGAAAATCTTGGTGACAAGCTTACCGAGAAAGAATACGCCGAAGTCCGCGAAGCAATTCTCAAACAAGAAGTGATGCCGTCAATGCGTCTGATGCAATTTGCCGGTGAGCCGGTGCGAAAGTGTAACACCTGTGCGTATAACTGCGCATTCTTGGCTCCGTCCAAACTTGGAGACTTCGCGGAGATTATGTATCTCTCAATGCAGGGGTGTGGCGTCGGTTTTTCCGTTGAAAGCCAGAACATTGAAAAACTTCCGCAGATTAAAAAGCAGACGAAAGGAAAAATTTTGACACATGTTGTCGGAGATTCTAAAGAAGGCTGGGCGGATGCCCTAACTTTAGGTCTCAAGACATGGTACGCGGGTCGTGACATAGAGTTCGACTACTCGCAGGTGCGACCAGCCGGTGCTCGGCTCAAAACCATGGGTGGAAAAGCATCGGGTCCGGAACCCCTGCGCTCACTTCTCGACTTTGCCCGCGAAAAGATTCTAAAAAGACAAGGTAGACGCCTGCGAACCATCGATGCTCACGACATAATCTGTAAAATTGGCGAATGTGTTGTCGCCGGAGGCGTGAGACGCACCGCCATGATTAGTCTTTCCGACCTTGATGACACCGAAATTCGCGATGCCAAGAAAGGCCAGTTCTTCCTAACTGACCCGCATCGCTCCGTTGCCAACAACTCTGCAGTTTACGAGACCAAACCAACGAACACCGAGCTCATGCACGAGTGGGTGGCGCTTATGGCGTCCGGCTCTGGCGAGCGAGGCATCTTTAACCGCGGCTCGATCGGCGAAACACTTCCCGAGAGACGAAAAACATATTTCAAAAAGCAGGGATTCATCGATCGCGATGGCGTTGTCACGGGCCCCATCGGCACTAACCCATGCGGAGAAATTCTCCTGCAGTCCAAACAGTTCTGTAACCTCTCCGAAATCATCGCCCGCGCCGGTGACACCAAGGCAGACCTCTTGCGCAAAGCGCGGGTTGCTGCCATTCTCGGCACCTATCAGTCAACCCTGACAAAATTCCGCTATATTTCCAAAGACTGGAACAAACACTGTGAGGACGAACATCTCTTGGGTGTCTCTATCACTGGTCAGTGGGATTCTGAAGAAGCGCGAAAGCCCGAGAACATGCGCGCCATGCGCGATGCTGCAATAGAGACAAACGTAGCGTATGCCAAGCGCCTCGGCATCAAACCCTCAACTTGCGTTACAGCAGTTAAACCTTCTGGCACGGTTTCGCAGACTTTCAATTGCTCCTCGGGAATTCACCCCCGCCACTCGAAGTATTACATCAGACGTGTGAGAATTTCTGCCACGGACTCATTATTTAAAATGCTAAAAGATCAGGGCATACCCTATCGCCCGGAAGTTGGTCAAGCCGAAGGTACGGCGACAACATATGTCTTGGAGTTCCCGATTGAAGCTCCCGGCGGTTCTGTTTTCAAAGATGATTTAACCGCTCTAGACCAACTTGAATACTGGAAGCAGGTCAAACTTAACTACACCGAACATAACCCTTCCGCAACAATCTCTGTTGGTGAGGACGAGTGGATAGGGGTTGTAGACTGGCTCCAGAGAAATTGGAATATCATTGGCGGCCTCTCGTTTCTCCCCCGTTCGGAGCATGTCTATCGCCTAGCGCCCTATGAGACTATAGATAAGAAGCGCTACGAAGAGCTCGCAGCTAATTTCCCTAAGGTAGACTATGCCAAGCTTGTAATATACGAACGCACCGACGATACCGACCAGAAGCGCGAAATGGCCTGTGTCGGTAATGTCTGCGAGCTTGATTCCGTTGAGCTTGCTCCAGGGACAAACCCTGTTTCAGCCCAAAGTTAGGCCTAAATCGCCCCCTCTTTCCTTAAAATACGCCTTTTAGCGGCCCCTCCGCCTCTAAAGCCACCCGTATCGCCATTCGAGCGAATAACTCTGTGGCACGGCACTTTTGGGTCGTAATTCTGGTTTAAAATATTCCCTACTGCTCTGAAAGCTCTGGGACTCCCGGCACGTCTTGCCACCTCTTTGTAAGTTAGGGTCTTACCCTTCGGAATCTTTGCCACCACAGAGTAAACTTTTTCTTTAAACGTCATTCACATATATTACACAATTCTTGTAAAAGAAAAGACCCCCGAGCAGTGCTTGAGGGGTCTTGAACGAGCGAGAAACTAGCTAAGCGATCAGGGAGTGGGTTATTCCACAAAAATTTTGTTCGACTGGTTTTAAGGCCTGCCGATCTAGTTTTTGGGGAGGTTCCCCAACACCCTGATGCTTTGCACCCGTTGGCTACTGTTTTCAGTACCCAAAGATATCCCTTTTACCGTTGACACTTGAATATATGTCTTCGGATCCCAGGATGGGACATCAACTCATCTAGCCTTCTGGTGGCCTTGACCTATCGCGACGTGTCCTCTAGTCGCGACCCAGGGGCATTTGCCAGTATGGGAACCTTCTTGGATTTGGAAGTGTACCCCACAAAGACAATTTTTTGATGAGCCAATGATACGTAGGACTGCTCGTGCTTGGAGTCTCTTTCGAAACCCGTTGAAGGAGATCGCTCTCCAATAGTTCTTGGTATTTAAACCAGAAGCAAGGTATTCCTCCTCGCTCCTAACTATTACAGTCTTTAGTACCCAGATCTAACAGAAGAGTTTATCAGGATGATTTTTTATGTCAATTGACTTTTATCGTTTTTGTGGACTATTTTGTGTATAAAATGTTGATAAAGTAATCTTTTTTCGTTATTCTTTTCCGAACGGCCCTATCGTCTATCGGCTAGGACGGAGCCTTCTCAAGGCTCAAAGCGGGGTTCGATTCCCCGTAGGGTCATGGCAACAAGAATTTTATAAAAGAAAAGGCGAACCGTAGTTCGCCTTCTATTAGTGTTATTGAGATTACCTTGCTGATTGGGGCACCCTCAAGGTATCTGCCTTCTTTACAATCCCCTTTTTGAGGGCCGTTGCGAGAGTCATCCGCCGCTTCCGGAGAAATGGCCAGGGCTTGACGGTGCCATGGCGCCCTTCTCGGAAGAAGACCCTGAATTCGAGGTGTTGGGCCGTCTGGCTCTTCAAGAGCTTTGTTATGAAGCGATATTCACACTCCCAGAAGTCTCGCTTCTTTCCGTCTTGGCAGAGCACATCCTTGTGCGTGTGTGCTGTCGGCAATGCACGCGCGATGGCCTCATTGGTGTGACCAACGGCTTCCACAAACCACGTTTTCTTTCCGCCCATCAGACACTCCTAGACTTAAAAGAACAGACTTTAGACTATACCCGAAAACCTGCCTACGTCAAAACAAAACTCTAACTAATTGACACTAGTTGCCTATCTATTCTCTAAATTTTTATCCCCTCTTTTTCACTAAATCTGACTCCGTATCAAGATAAAATTTAGAAAGATTTCTTTTTAGGGAGAAAAAAGTGAAGCGACGACGAGTACAAGTAACTTGTCTCTGCTCGGCGTACGAGTTTCCCCACCGTCTTGGAGGGGGGTACTGTACGGGCGACGAGTGGGCCCGCAGTTACTTTGAGTTAGTTGGAGACTGCTGCCGGTACTGTATTGCCAATCGCGGTTTTGGCGAATGTGATGTTGCTTGCGGCGCCGAGTCTATCTCGGTCTGCGAAGGGGTTCGAGACCACGCTCTCTATCAGTCGGTCATGCGCCTGCCCGTGACGCTGGAAAAAGAAATGCAGCGCAAGCTCTTTATTTATCAAGAAAACCAAGAATTAGACCGGGCGTGAGCACTTAGGTGTCCGCCCGGTTTCTTTTTATGGACGCAATAACTTTAATATGACATAGTCAGATAAGCTCGCTTTAAATCACGTTCTTTACAGGAAGGGGGTGTCTTGTGCAAGGGACTATCATTCTCGCGCTTTGCAGTCCATACTCCTCGGGGCGCGTGGGTCCGGAGTCTCTACAGGACTGGTATCGGGGAGCGGTTCTAGCAAACTCGTTTGCAGTTTGTACCCCGAACTCAGAGCTTTTGATTCTCTCTAACGTAACTCGCGACGGTGTCTCCGAGGCCAGCAAGTATCTTGCGGCCTATAACCAGATTGATCTCAAAACTCCGCTCCGCGTCATTCGCGAGGGCACCAGGACTGTGGACCAAATTGACTATCTCTTCAAGTATGCCAAAAAAGAATGGAAGGACGTAATCATCGTCTCAACCTTCCTCCACTACCCTCGGGTTCAGTGGTTCATCTGGCGCAATCCTCTTTCACGCATAGTGCTCTACAAGCACTATGCAGCCTGGGGTATTCCGCACATAGGCGCCCGCAAATAAGGTTGTGGGCGCTTTCTTTTTTGCTTGTTACCATCTGATATAATCAAGATAATGGAACTTTTTTCATATCTTTGGCAATACTTAGTCGAGTCCTCTGGTCTCTTTATCGCCTACGGCGCTGCTGCCGTTTTTATTTTTCTTGTACTGCGTCAGTTCCACTCAAGAAAAATAACAATAGCCTTGGTCGTGATCTTTATCGGTATTTCTATCGCTTTTTACATACCTAATGGCGTGCCCAAAGCATTTGAGTACCCCTTCAACCTTCGTACTGTCGGCCCTGCCGCCGGACCCGTTCTTCCCCTGTCAAACGTTATTAAATTCTTTAAGCAATTTGACGAGTTTGAAAGGGTTGGAAATATCGCCCGTGATCCTAATGATACAAGACCAGAAATTAAGCGAGATGAAAATGGCATAGTTGAAATCGAAATAACAGCCAAGGAAGTTATAAGCGAGATGGCTGACGGTACAACTTTCAATTACTGGACCTTCGGCGGCACAGTTCCCGGTCCATTTCTCCGTGTTAAAGAGGGTGATACCGTGCGCCTCACGCTACATAATGACCCGACCAGCCTGCATCACCACTCTATAGATTTACACGCGGTAACAGGTCCCGGCGGAGGTGCCGCCGCAACGATTGTTGCTCCGGGCGAGAAAAAGACCATAACCTTTAAAGCCCTAAGCCCGGGCGTATTTATTTACCACTGCGCTTATCCGAATGTTGCCAACCACATGGCTCACGGCATGTACGGCCTGATTCTTGTCGAGCCAAAAAACCCCTTACCGCCAGTTGATAAAGAGTTTTATGTCGTTCAGGGCGAATTTTACAGTTCTGGCGCTCTTGGACGAAAGGGTCTTCAGCTTTTCGATCCGCAGGCGATGCTTGATGGAAAACCTCAGTACGTTGTTTTAAACGGTAAAGTCGGTGCCCTTGCCGAAAACATGACCGCAGAAGTCGGCGACACGGTGCGTCTCTATGTCGGCAACGGAGGGGTAAATTTAATTTCTAGCTTCCACGTTATTGGAGAAATTTTTGACAGAGTTTACCGAGAGGGTGACCTTATCACACCACCAGCCCAAGGTCTTCAGAGCACCCTAATTCCCGCCGGCGCCGCTGCCGTTGTAGATTTTAAAGTAGATTATCCCGGTAAATATATTCTGGTTGACCATGCCCTCTCCCGCTTGGATCGCGGAGCTTGGGGCATCTTGCATGTAGAAGGAGAAGCTGATAAAACTATTTTTGATGGCATTTTAGAAACCGGCAGTGGCCACTAAAAAATGAAAAAGAAAAATTTAAAAAAGAAAGTTAAGGTTGTAGCTGTAAGTGGCGGTTTTGACCCCATACACATCGGACACGTACGACTGATGCGTGAGGCTAGAGCGCTTGGAGACAAACTTGTCGTCATCCTAAATAATGACCACTGGTTTCGGGTTAAAGGCAAACACGTTTTCATGACTGACGAAGAGCGTAAGGAGATAATAGAAGCCCTTGATTGCGTTGACGAGGTTGTTATTACGAAACACGAACCTGGTACGAACGACATCAGCGTTTGTCGAGAACTTAGAGAAATCATGCCCGACATTTTCGCCAACGGCGGCGATCGGTTTGCCGACAACATTCCAGAGTTTGTCCTTTGCCGCGAACTTGGTATAGAGATGATCTTTAATGTTGGCAAAGGGGGTAAAATCAGAAGCTCTTCAGAACTTCTGAAAGAGTATTCAAAAAAGATAAAACACAATCTCTAGTTGCCCCTTGACTAATACCTATTTTAGGTATATAATACTCGTTAGGATAGTCAACTTCGGTTCTTTAGGGGGTTTTTATGGATATCGAGAGTCTGGCCGATCAGTCGGCCAGGGCCGCGCGTCTGGGCCGCCTGCGGATACCGGCGGCGGTACGCATGGTTCTCAAAGAGCGGGGTCTGGCCAACAAGCCAGATGCCGACGAACTCGTCTCAAGCGTCTGTCGTGAGCTCCAAAAGCGCGCGACCCAACGCAGGAAGAAGAACAAGGAGCGTTCCGGGTATGCCCAAGACATGTTCGCGGCGCAAATGGCGCGCGGCGGCGATCCCGAAGATTAATTTTGGCGCTGTTGTGGCGCTGTTTCCGGGGTGGTGACCAGTTTTGGTTGCCACCCTTTTTATTTTGTTTACGGCCTCGCCGGAGGAGGCGCCTCTCTATCTGGCGCGATATCGTAGTAATTAATTAAAAACTTAGCGGTGTTGATAAAACTGTCGGTGAGCGTTTCCGAAGCAAAGCGAACGTCTTTCGGATGGTAGGTGTAGAGAAAGACCAAAAATTCCGGTTCATAGGCGGGGAAATAGCCGAAGAAAGAGTGCAGGTAGACATCTTCATAATAGCCACCCCCGCCCGGCTTAGCTACTTGGGCCGTGCCTGTTTTAGCAGCGATACTATATTGGTCTAGACGCACCTCCCCATTGCGGAGTGTTCTGTCAACAACTTCGGTAAGCATCCGCGAAACTTCGGCCGAAGTTTCTGGTTTCAGGACGCGCACCCTCTCTTCTTCTGGCGGAAAAGTCAAAGTTTTAACTGGGCCGAGTTTGTATCTTATTTCTTTGACAAGGTGCGGCGTGATAAGAGTACCACCGTTTGCCAAGGCCGAGAGTGCCCGAACGGTCATTATTGGCGTAAGGGCGATACCCTGCCCGAATGAGGCCTGGGCCGCCTCTAGATCTCGTTTAGTTTTTAAGTTTGAGACCAAAGATCTGCCTTCGTTTGGCAAATCAATGCCCGTAATACCTTCAAGGCCAAAGCCGAGCATTAGCTCGCTAAATTTTTGACTTCCTACCTTTAGAACTATGTGCGCCGCTCCAGTATTTAGAGATTTACTCAAGACCGTTTGCATCGTAACCGCGGAACCATGGCTTTTACCATCGTAATTACAGAAGGTTTTGGTATTTAGGGTCATGCATCCCGGGTCGAAGTAGCTATTTTTTGCGGTTACGGCCCCGGTATCAAGTCCTATGGCGAGGGTCACCGCCTTAAGAATTGAACCCATTTCATAACGGTCTTCAACTATTTTATTCCTAAATATGGAAGGATTGGTTTCGCTCTGCGGCGAGTTAGGGCTAAACGACGGGGTTAGAGCCATAGCAACAATTTCTCCTGTCATAGGGTCAATTACTACTCCTCCGGTAAAATCGGAAGAATATTTCTCCATAACTTTTTTCAATTCACCCTCAAGGTAGGTTTGGACCGAAGGTTCTATGGTCGTGATAATGTCTCCCTCCAGACTCTCTTCCTCGCTTACTGCCTTTTTGACATTAGAAAATATTTCTGCAAAGAAATTAATAAAAAGATCATCCTTATCTCTTCTTAAAACTTTTTCGTAAAACCGCTCTAACCCCGCTCGCCCCGCAAGCTCATCTTCAAGGTAGCCGATAAATCCGATGGTGTGTGCAGCGCTTGTTTCTCCCGGATATATTCGCCACCTTTCACTTGCGATCCCAACACCATTGATTTTAAGCGTACTTATCTTGTCTGAAACGCCAGCTGGTAAGCGCTTGGCTATTTCTTCGTATGGATCACCAGTCTTATTCGCTTTAGCAAAGAAGTCTTCCTTATCAATTTCGGTTATCGTATTAAGAGTGTTATATATTTTTTCTAAATCTTTACCAACTAAAACATTCGGCTTTATAAAAAGAGTGTGTCCGGTTTTTATACTGGCGGCGGGCACGGTGGCACCATCTTTCGTAGTGAAAAAGATAGAACCCCGGTCAAAACGATTCGCGTCTATGTACTGATTCTCGGCGGCCTCTACATAACTTTCTTTTGAAACGATTTGAATCAGATAGAGTTTGCCTATAAGAAAAACAGCGAAGACAATTATAAGGACCGAGAGAAGGCGCAATCTGTTCCTAGACTCGCGCATAACCTCTACTATCTAGTATTGAAAGAAAGAGGGGTGGTGGCAGAGCGGGAAACGTAGAGCGGGTTTTTTGTTTCCTTGAATCCGTGCTGAATAGCTACCTCGAGGGTCACACTGTTTTTAAGCTTAACGTAAGCAAATTCCAAAGAGTCAAGATTCGCAGATATTTCGGCAATTCTTCTCTCGAGCCCTTGGCGTTCGGCAACATTTCTGGCAGTAATATTTATGGTGTAGATATAGGCAAAGAGAGCCAGTCCCGAAATCATTAGAAGGGTCCAAAAAATACGGACTCTGTGGTTGTATGAAATTGTTTTTATTTTATAAGTCATGTTTTCTCTATCACTCTTAACTTGGCGCTTCTTGAACGCGGGTTCTCGTGTACCTCCGCCGTCCCCGGTCTTATTGGCTTCAGATTCTTGCCTACCTTCTTCGCCAGCCCTCTGGTCACAAGGTCTTTGAAGAAGTTTTTTACAATTCTATCTTCAAGACTGTGGAAAGAAATAACGGCGAATCTACCAGTACGGTTCAACACCTCAAAGCCTTTTCTTAAACCCAGCTCCAAACTCGTCAATTCGTCGTTTACCGCGATCCGAATTGCTTGGAAAACTTTAGTGGCAGGATGAATTTTTTCTCTTGGATTTCGGGGCTTCACCCTTAGTACCGCCTCGACCAAGTCACCGGTAGTCTCAAAAGGCTTTTCTTTTCTTCTTTGAACGATCTCAGCGGCAATTTTTCTCGAAAACTTTTCTTCGCCAAAACCACGAAGTACGAGCTCCAGCGCATTTTCGTTCCAAGAGTTGAGAATATCTTTGGCGAGCACCCCTCTTCCTGACATCCGCATGTCAAGAGGTTCGTCTCGCAAGAACGAGAAGCCTCTACCTAGCGCGTCGAGCTGGTCGCTTGATATGCCAAGATCGAAGAGAATCGCATCGACCTTTAGCAGCCCAAGCTCTCTTATAGCCTTATCAAGATTTCTGAAGTTTTCTCTTATCGCTTGAACCCCATGAATTGTCTGCGCTTCTGCGACAACTTCTGGATCTTGATCGATGGCCACAACGCGGAGCTCGGGAAATTGTCTAAGCGCCTCTTTCGTGTGTCCACCGGCACCGAAGGTTGCGTCAAGGAAAACTTTTTCTGGACCGAGGTTTAAGGCCCCGATACTTTCTTTTAAAAGAACACTTTTGTGATTCATATCACTTGGAGCTTGAGTTTCCAAGCTTCTCTGTCATTTCTTCGGCCTTAGACTCGATCTTCTTTTTGTAGGCGTCCCAATGCTTCTTGTTCCAAATTTCTATTCGATCGTGCACCCCAGCAAAGATTACTGGACTCGAGATTGATGCGAATTCTCTGAGGTAATCTGGTATAAGAATTCTTCCCATCGAATCCACCTCAATTTCGGAAGCACCACTAAACATGAAGCGGGTAAAACCTCTGGCGTCGGAACGCCAACCGAGTTTTGCCATAGCTTTGGCATTTAATGACCAAGTTTTATTGGGAAAAAGGAAAAGACAATTATCCAGCCCTCGAGTGACAACAACTTTCTTACCGAGCTCCTTACGAAATTTTGCTGGTAAGGAAATTCGGTTTTTATTGTCTATAGTGTGTTTATACTCGCCGATTAGCATGGATTTAGTATACCCCACTTTTTCCCACCTGACTGAAAGTATATCCCACCGTTTTCCACATAACCACTCAAGTTATCCACTATTTATCCACAAGACTAAAAAGCACTGGTCAAGGTCCTGATCAGTGCCTAAAAACGTTGCTATCTATAGCTTTTTAAATATCCAGAACAGCTTTCTTAGCATTCGATTGTATGAAAGATTTTCTAGAAGGAACATCGGTGCCCATAAGCACATCAAATATCCTGTCCGCTTCCCTGCCATCTTCAACAGTTACTTTTTTCAATATGCGAGCAGCGGGATTCATAGTAGTTTCCCAAAGTTCTTCGGCATTCATTTCCCCTAAACCTTTATAACGCTGAATATCACTACCTTCTTTTGCTTTTGAATTCTTCTCTTTATCAGAATAAGCATAGAAGATTTCCTTACCATTTTTAATTTTATAAAGTGGTGGCTGGGCGATGTAGACGAACCCCGAATCTATAAGAGGTCTGAAGAATCTATAGAGCAGTGTTAGAAGCAGAGTTCTAATGTGTGCGCCGTCGACATCAGCATCTGTAGCAATAATGATTTTATGGTATCTAAGTTTCGTTATATCAAAGGTGTCACCTATGGCTGTGCCGAAAGCAACTACAAGATTTTTAATCTGCTCACTTGCAAGCATTTTATCCAGGCGTGCCCGCTCTATGTTTAATATTTTTCCACGAAGCGGCAAGATAGCCTGGATACGTCTGTCCCTTCCTTGTTTAGCTGTGCCACCGGCTGAATCCCCCTCAACTATGAAAAGTTCTGACTCTTCAGCGGAGCGTGACTGACAATCCGCAAGTTTTCCAGGCAAGGTCATACCTTCTAGCGCCCCCTTACGCAACACGGAATCTTTAGCGGCCTTAGCGGCCTTCCTTGCTTTAAGTGCCAGAACCACTTTCTGGATAATAGCTTTTGCATCATCTGGATTTTCTTCTAAGAAGGCGGCGAAAGCATCTCCAAAAATGCTTGTAACCATACTCTGTGCTTCAACAGAACCCAACTTACTCTTCGTCTGACCCTCAAATTGAATTTCCCTTAGTTTTACAGAGATTACGGCGGTTAGCCCCTCTAGCACATCATCGCCAGTAAAATTATCTTCCTTCTCGTTTACGAGATTATTTTTTCTCGCGTAGGTATTGAGACTACGCGTGAGAGCCGTTTTAAAACCGGTCACATGCGTACCGCCTTCGCTAGTGTAAATGTTATTGGCAAACGGCAAGACGCGAGCCGAAATATCGTCAACATACTGAAGGGCTACTTCTACAGTTTCAAACTCATTTTTACCAGCTATTTTCTCTACGTAGAAAATATTTTTATGTATCGGTTTAGAATGTTCGTTCTCAAACCGAACGAGAGAAACCAGCCCCCCCTCAAAACAAAAAGACATTGAGGGCACGTCAAGCCCAAGCTCTCTAAGGTAAAAAACGCTACCGTCTCCCAGCTTTTTAATATCCGAAGGACTAAACTTAACGTTACTAGCATTAAGTACAGAGATTCTCAAACCTTTTACAAGATAAGCTTGCTGGCGAACGTGATTTGCTATCCGTTCAAAGACAAAATTTATATCAGGGAAAATGGCATCATCCGGTTTAAAGGTGATAATAGTGCCGTGAAGCTTAGAGCTGCCTATTTTTTTGACTGCAGCCTTCCTTTTTCCCTGGCTGTATTCCTGCATGAAAATACCGCCGTCACGATGCACTTCTGCTCGGCAGTAGATAGAAAGAGCGTTAACGACCGAACCGCCGACACCATGGAGCCCTCCGGAAACCTTGTATCCCTCTCCCCCGAACTTGCCTCCGGCATGCAGTGTCGTCATGATAGTTTCAAGCGCGGAGACCTTGGTCTGCTTGTGCGTATCAACTGGAATACCACGACCGTTGTCTGTTACTCGTATCATGTTTTCAGGCAGAAGGGCAATTTCTATATCATTGGCAAACCCCCCCATCGCCTCGTCTCGCGAGTTGTCAAAAATTTCGGTAACTAGGTGATGTAGACCGTCTGGACCCGTCGTTCCTATATACATCCCTGGGCGTTTCCTGACTGGCTCTAAACCCTCAAGAACAGTAATAGATTCAGCGCTATAGGAACTCCCGGCCTTTCTTGGTTTATCGGCTTTCGGCATGCGTGTTTGTACACCCCATTTTACCAAAATAGGGGCTTAAAAGAAAGCTCTTTTAGCCCTTAAACGAGTCGTATTTTAGCCCCAAAATCAGCCTCAGTTTTCTTCTCTAACCTTTCATGCAATTCGCGGACTTCGGCATTTGTAAGTGTTCTTAGAAGACTTCTATACGTGACGCGGAAAGTATAGCTCATCTTGTCTTCTCCAAATTTTTTTGCATCTTCATACTTATCCAAAAGCTCGACCTCTTCGACAATTTCTTCAAATAGGTCACGAATAAGGTCAAAAAAATTGTTCGGTATAAAACTCTTGTCCACGACAAAAGAAATGTCTCGGACTACCGGTGGAAACTTTGAAACTTCTTTGAACTTTTCACCAAGCTTTAATTGTTTTGTTACTCTTGGGTCTTTGGACCAGAGTAATCGAATGTCGGGAAGGTCCATAGAAGCGATGGCTAGACGCTCAATACCAAAACCGAA
>CAYUOR010000005.1:0-36846 GCA_964446535.1 uncultured Candidatus Saccharibacteria bacterium
GAATCCTCATTGATGTCAACATCAATGTCATCGAAGGTGGCTGCGTAGCCAGTTGTTGAAGCGTTAACGGAAGCTGAACCAACAACGCTTGAACCATCATAGAGGTAAGCTGTTGCAGGAACTGCCGTTGAGCCGCTTGCTACCAACGTGACGATAAGGTCAGTAATAGTGACCATATCATCCTCGGCTCGAGCATCGAACCTGAAGAGTTCAAGACCGTCAGCTTCATCCTTGTCGGCACCAGACGTAGCGACAACTTCTCGGGCATCCGGTGAGGAAGCACTGAGAGAGAGGGCTAGACTTGCGCTTTCAGAGAGTGAAGGCTGGGTCGTGAAGCTTCGAGCGAGAGTGCCGGATGAAGGAGCGTAGAGGTTAATCCCTGCGCCATCAACACCACGGATACCGTCGGTCGGGATAGTAAGGGTCCAGCTGTCGCCATTGAAGTCAGAGTCGAAGTTCGACGCAGCATCAATTGCAAGAGTAAGTACTTTCTTCGAGTCTTTCTTGACGACGAGGTTAAGACCGGTGATGGTTACATAGTAGTTACCATTCGTCTCTTCAACAACCGTTGAGGAGTTGAGAGCAGAAGAGGCAAGAACTGTAGAACCATCCATGACGTAGATCATATCCGCAATTTCGCGGTAAAGATCTCGGTCGCTGTTCGGAGAGGCACCGTCAAGTTTAACCTTGATTCTCTCAAGTCTGACGTCAGAAAGTTTTGCCTCGAGTTCAACACCCATGACATCTTTCTTATCAGCACCTTCTCGGACAGTCTCACCTGCGCCAGGAACTGCGTAGAGTGTGGCGGAGAGAGTTCCTTCAACTCCAGGAGTGGAAATACCAGCACCAGGGGTAGTAGGAGTACCAGGCATGGAAGGACCAGCCATAGCTGCGTAGCGAGCTCTGGAGATAGGACCCCAGTAGCCGGCTGCGGGAGAGACTCCGTTAGCTGCCTGCCATTTTGCTACCGCTGCCTGTGTAAGAGGACCGAAGTAGCCGTAAGCAACACCCGCCGGCATCGTGAGGTATCCTCCGGATACCAAGACCTGCTGGAGAGAGCTGACTTCTGAACCAGTTGAACCAAGCGTCAAGTTCTGAGTGAAGGTCATCGAAGATGAGCTACCACCCTGAAGAGCGGCCAACTGAGCCATAAGCTGATTGATCATCGCTTGAAGTTCGGCAACTGTCTGAGCGGAAGCCGTTGAAGCGGCACCACCAAGAGCAAGTGTCATACCGACTGCAAGAGCGGCGATCTTTGCTTTTCTAGTTTTTATCATTTGTTAATTTTCTAATTTCGCGGACAAGATTCGAATAACTTCTAAAGAATTGGCCGAACCTTGCCACGGGTACTAATTTTTGCCGAAAACGGATAAGCCTTTCCCGGCAAAGGAACCTAATAATTCGCACCCCTAGATTATACGTTGTTTCTCCAAAAAATGCCAAAAAGACTCGTGTGGATAAGGGCTTTCTAGGGCAGGGGCCATAATGCTATGGTTTTTGGGCTTTTCTTGCAAGACTTGACAAGTTATATAAGGGAATATCTTGTCCAGCGCTTATCTCCTACCCTCTTTATGAGTCCAGAGCGAACCATAGCTGAAAGCTCTCGTTGTATCGTTTTTTCGCTACAACCCTCTATAAGAGGTGAGACGTCCTTAATCATTATCTCTTTCTTGCGCTTTAAAAGACTTATAATTATGCTCTGTCTGTTATTTTTCTTAACGGACACCGCCCCAAATTCTTTAAAGGACATTCTCTTGTCCCCTGATTTTGTTTCAATTTTGTCCTTTATTGACATTGGGCTAATTTCTCTAGAGCTTTGGCGCGGAGATTCTATGCTTAACAAGTCAGAAATATTTATAGGATACTCAAGAAGACCTGCACATTTAAACAATTCTGTTTCAAGAATTATATGATTTTCCGGAGAAATTAGGTTTGCATTTTTGGCAAGCGCGATGAGTTTAGTGATTCTTGTAACGATATTTTTTGTCTCCAATAAAATCGCATCTTTCTCTTTCAGAAGGCTGTCTTTTAGAGATACGGAGAGGGAAAGTAGTTCCGAAGCGAGTGTTCTTAACTCCCATTTAAGAGGCTCCTGATCGCTAAAAAAGCTTGTAATCCAGTAGAGAGCTGAGGCAATTTTCTCTGATTTAGAGCCAAATTCAAGCATTTTTTGATATTAGTCTTTTATAACTGTCCTTTTGATTTTATCACGTTTTGTCTCTTATTGCAAGTAAGTCCATTATAATCTTTAAGGACAAAAGTCGCAATATTTTGTTATTAGCATTAGCATTTTTTCCATATGTTATTATTTAAGAAACATGGCAAGAGACAAAAAGAAGAAGGACAAAAATCGGGATGGCGGCTCTTACAATCTTCTTAAATTTACCTCAAAAGAAACAGCCAATGCTATCCTGGGGGTGTTTTCAATTCTCTTGGCAATTTTCCTCCTGATGTCTGCCTTTAGCTTGGCCGGCAAGGCGGGAATATTCACATTTAAATGGCTGTCGTTTCTCTTTGGTATCGGTTACTACGTCTTGCCTGTAGTTTTCATTTTGCTTGCAATATCCTTCCTGCGTGAAGAAGAAAGGGACTTCGCTATGCCACAACTTTTGGGCTCGATTCTCCTGTTTCTTTCTTCTCTCGGTTTAATTAATCTTGTTTCGGGCAGGGGCGGCATCGTGGGTGGGTTTATCTCAAACCCGTTGGATTCTTTGTTTCATATATATTTTAGTGCTCTAGTTTTTATAGCCCTGGCTATAATCTCTATTCTTATAATTTTTAATGCTTCAATAAAATTTGATGCCTTAGAACTTTTGAAGAGGCTCGTCCTTCCCAAAGACAAAAAAGTTCTTGAGCAGTCTGAAACCTCCATTATCGACCGAGCTGTAGAAAAAGCAGAAAAGGAACAGATTAAACCTGATGGTGGGCCGAAACCGATACCAATAGAAAAGAAAAAGAATGACGACGACTTCGAGCCGGAAATCAGACGTCGACGCGGCACAAAAACCTGGGCCCCGCCTCCCCTATCACTCCTTGAGGGAGATCGTGGTAAGCCTGGCGTTGGTGATATTAAAGCCAATGCTAACTTGATTAAACGCACACTTCTTAATTTCGGCATTGTTGTAGAGATGGATGAAATCTCCATTGGTCCATCGGTCACGCGCTACGCCCTAAAACCGGCCGAAGGAGTGAAGCTTTCTAAAATTCTCGGACTTCAAAACAACTTGGAGCTCGCTCTTGCGGCACACCCGGTGCGCATAGAGGCGCCTATCCCTGGAAAATCACTCGTCGGTATTGAAGTTCCAAATACTATGAAGTCTACCGTCGGGCTTGGTTCTCTTATCTCTGACGAAGGTTATGTCAAAAACTCTAAGCCTCTGCTTTTCTCACTTGGTCGAGACATCGCCGGTAATTCACACTTTGCCAATTTGGCACGGATGCCTCACATTCTGATTGCGGGAGCTACTGGCTCTGGTAAATCGGTTTCAATCCACGCCATAGTGACATCTCTCCTATTCAGAAACCCTCCGGAAAATCTTAAGTTCATAATGATAGATCCCAAGCGCGTTGAGCTAACCTTATACAACGGCATACCCCACTTACTCACGCCCGTCATTACTGATTCTAAAAAATCTATTCTTGCTCTTAAATGGGCTGCTAAAGAAATGGAGAGACGTTATGACATTTTGGAAAAAGAGGGAGCTCGTGACATTGATTCATATCACACAAGCACCAAAGATGAGAGTTCCATGCCTTTTATTGTCATCATCATAGACGAGCTGGCCGATCTAATGCAGTCATATCCCCGTGAGCTCGAGGCGGCAGTCGTACGACTGGCACAAATGAGTCGTGCCGTCGGAATTCACTTAATTCTCTCAACCCAGAGACCCTCGGTTAACATAATCACCGGACTTATCAAAGCCAATATTCCAGCAAGAATCGCGCTTCAGGTTGCTTCCCAAATTGATTCACGAACGATTCTAGACGCCGCCGGGGCTGAAAAACTTTTGGGTGCTGGTGACATGCTTTTTCTCTCCGGTGAAATGTCAAAACCGCTGCGTATCCAGTCGGCTTTTATTTCAGAAAAAGAAGTGAAGGGGGTCGCCAAATACTTAAAAGAAAATTACGCTGATGAGCTCACGGAGGAAATTAACTTTAGTAA
The DNA here is from genome assembly GCA_964446535.1 of uncultured Candidatus Saccharibacteria bacterium. Lineage (GTDB taxonomy): Bacteria > Patescibacteriota > Minisyncoccia > Phycocordibacterales > Zambryskibacteraceae > UBA5004. The sequence goes on from CAYUOR010000005.1 coordinate 4,163, forward strand.
TGAAAATACATCCAACGCCATTCTTTCAGAGACGCTTGATAGAGACTCATTCGAGGGTGATGACGACGAGCTCTACGAAGAAGCGAGGAAGACTGTACTTGAAGCCGGTAAGGCCTCAACCTCGTTTCTTCAGAGAAAACTCCGCATTGGCTACGCCCGAGCGGCGCGTCTTATGGATATGCTCGAGGAGCGTGGCGTCGTCGGTGCAGGTTCTGGTGCCAAGCCTCGCGAGGTCTTGGGTGCGCCTAGCGTAAACCAAACGAGTGAACAGGGAGAGGGGGTGGAATGGGAAGATCGCGGTATTGAAATGCCGGAGGAAAATTCTGAATCTGATGAAAATAGAGCTTAGGCCGAAACACGTTCTTTTGTGGCTTTTTTTTCTGATCCTGGGTATCTATGCACTCTTCCAGGCGCGATTTCTTATCTTCGGCCCAATTGTCTCAATCGACACTCATCAAGACGGAGAGAGGGTGGTAGACTCGACACTAACTCTTGGCGGACGGGGGGAGAATGTGGCCTGGCTAAGTCTAAACGGTCGTCAAATATTTATGGACGAAGAGGGGTATTGGAGCGAAAAATTGTTAATATCAACCGGCACCAGTATAATGACCGTCGAGGCCCGTGACCGCTTCGGGCGGGAAACGGTTAAAAGCATCAGTATAATCCTTGATTGAATATAAATGGCTAAAGGAAAACAAGACACAAAAAAAGAAGGAAAAAATATAGATACAACCCTGGAGGCTATTCGAGTGAAATTCGGCGAAGAGGCCATCATGAAGCTCGGTGACAGACCGAAGGTTGGGGTGGATGCGGTATCTACCGGTTCCATAGGGCTTGATGCGGCTCTCGGTGTGGGTGGGCTGCCAAGAGGGCGAATAATAGAAATTTTCGGCCCCGAATCATCAGGCAAGACTACCCTATCACTTCACGTTATAGCCGAAGCACAGAAAGCGGGCGGCATTTGTGCTTTCATTGACGCCGAGCATGCCATGGATCCAGAGTATGCCAAACGACTCGGGGTTAAAATTGACGAATTGCTTTTGTCTCAACCGGATACTGGAGAGCAGGCACTCGAGATAGTGGACTCTCTTGTCCGTTCAGGAAAGCTCGATGTCATCGTAATAGATTCGGTAGCAGCACTCACCCCTAAGGACGAAATAGAGGGAGATATGGGGGCTCATCATGTCGGCAAGCAGGCGCGTCTCATGAGTCAGGCTCTAAGAAAATTAACGGCAATAGTCGCAAAGTCCAAAACGATTGTTATTTTCATCAATCAAATTAGGATGCAGATCGGTGTTATGTTTGGAAACCCAGAAACAACTCCAGGAGGCAAGGCGCTTAAATTTTACACCTCGGTCAGGCTCGATATACGTCGTATTGCTCAAATCAAGAAGGGGGAAGAAGTTATGGGCGGCAGAACCAGAGTGAAGGTGGTCAAAAATAAAGTGGCAGCACCCTTTAAACAAACGGAGTTTGATCTTATGTACAACGAAGGCATTTCAAAAGAGGGAGAAATGATTGCTCTTGGTGAGAAATTTGGGCTAATTCAAAAGTCGGGTAGTACTTACAAATACAATGGCGAAAAACTTGCTGTCGGGTACGACGCCACGAGACAATTCCTCCGAGAAAATAAAAAAGTGTCTGGTGAAATTCTCAAAGAGATTAGACAAAAACTCAGATCCGAGTAGAATTACTCCCCAATGCTCGATTACAGTGAAATCACCGAGAGGAAATATATTATTCTTGATGGCGAGCCCTGGGAGGTGCTCGACTCGCACGTTTTTCGCAAACAGCAAAGAAAACCCGTCAATGCCACAAAACTTCGAAACCTTATAACCGGTCGGGTGACGGAGCGCTCATTCCACGTCTCTGAAAAAGTGGAAGAGGCCGAGATAAATAAGCGAGAAGTCAAATACCTCTATACTAGCCGTGGTGAATATTGGTTCTCAGAAGTGGGCGATCCCTCAAAACGCTTTAAGCTTGGCGAGGAAGTAATCGGTCCGGGTGCAAAATTCATGAAACCCAACATCGATCTCGACATTATGATGTTTGGAGAAAAAATTATTGGCGTAAAGCTCCCTATTAAGATGGACCTGAAGGTCACAGAAGCACACCCGGCTGTTAGAGGCAACACAGCCCAGGGCGCAACTAAGACGGTAAAACTTGAAACCGGAATAGAAATTCAGGTGCCAATGTTTATTAAAGAGGGGGACGTTGTTCGGGTGAATACTGAGACCGGGCTTTACGCAGATCGAGTATAAGACCGAAAAGCAGACCAACAAGACTCCAGTAGAAAACCAAGAAAGGCAGCTCGTGATTTAGCACCAGTCCCTGATCTACGATTTTATATATAAAGATTAGTGGTAAAAAAATAGGCACTGCCAAATGATCGGCAAAACAACCTACCCCAGCAGGTACGGGGCAAATAATTTTTAGAATAAGAGTTAGCCCGATAAATGCTGGACCAAAGAGTAATCCTTGTAGGAAATATGGAATATGCACACTTTGATTATACCCTGAAGCCTAACGAGATACGTAAGGAAGGAGTCCCAAGAACCTGGCGCGTTTAATGGCAAGAGCGACTTGTCGTTCAGACTTGGAAGGAAGGCCGGAGCGTTTTCTAGACTGGATTCTTGCGTGCGGAGTAATAAATTTTTTTAGCGTGTCTACGTCCTTGTAGTCCACGTACTCAATTTTATTTTCTTTAAGGTAGTTGGATTTTTTCATATTAGAAAGGTATGTCGTCTATATTCACATTCTCTTCTGGATAATCTATAGCCTCGTCCGATGGCGCCTCCTGACTCTCCCCCTTGTCTGCCGCCGGCGCCCCATCTCGCCTGGGTCCAAACTGAATTCTATCTGCAACGACCTCGGTACGATATTTTTTTGTCCCATCTGGACCATCCCAGCTTCTGGTCTGCATTCTTCCCTCAACCAAAACACTTGAACCCTTGCGTAAATACTGTGAGGCCGTTTCGGCTTGTCTGCCGAAGACAACAATATTGTGGTAATCGGCCGCTTCTTGCTTGGCGCCATTTTTGTCTCTCCAAACACGATTGGTAGCAAGACCGAAGGCGGCAACCTGGACTCCAGATGGCAGAGAGCGAAGTTCCGGATCACGAGTCAAGTTACCTACAAGAATAGCTCTGTTGAGATACATAAGTTTAGTTTACCACCTCCGAAGTTGTAACGCCCTCCTTCTGTGGGTCTTCTGTTTGAACCGTTGATACTTCCTCTTCTTCGGCTTCCCTCTCCTTTTCTCTCTCGCGTTCAAGCGCTCTGGCTCGTGCCTTGGCGAAAGTAAAGGTAGTTTGACGCGGGGCCTTTACCAAAATGTATCTAAGCACTTCATTTATTTTATCAATTTCACCCTTTATAGAAACGACCTGAGAAGCCTCTGCCTCAAATTTAATCCAGCCGATATAGGCTTCCTTAACCACATATCGGCTTGAGCCGATGGTTTTAGACATTTCATACGCCAGAGGATGCTTATACGGCTCTTCACCGTCTATTTCTTTGCCGCCCTCTTTTGAGAGAGTTTTGCGAATGAGAGAAACGACGTCCGAAATTTTATCTTCCGGAATACTAGGTAATATCAAAAAACAGATTTCGTATACGGAAATTTCTCCTGTTTCTATCGACTGGCTTTTCATAAGTTCTCGTAGCGTATCATAGAAAGCGCGTTATTGACAAGGGTTCGTCTAACCACCTCAAAGTCCTCGCCTCTTATTTCGGCAATCTTATTAACAACTTCATTTACATAGGACGGTTCATTCGTCTTACCCCTGTAAGGGATGGGGGCGACATACGGAGAGTCTGTTTCGGTTAAAAGCTTTTCAAGAGGAGCGGATTTTATTGCCTCGTCATAATCACGAGCAAAGGTGATTACTCCGGTAAAGGAAATTGAGAACCCGAGGTCAAAAAATCTTTTCGCTGTCTCCGCACTCCCCGCAAAAAAATGAACATTACCGCGAAGGTTATCCTTGTGTTGAATTTTGAGCGGTTCAAGAATGGCTAGAAGCTCGTCGTAGGCGTTACGAGCGTGAATCATTAGTGGTTTTTGATGTAAGGTGGCGAAGTTAAGCTGATCAAGAAAAAGTTTCTCTTGCCGAACATAGTCCTGTTCCTTATCGGCATGGAAAAAATCCATCCCGCATTCCCCCACCGCCACAACCTTTGGGTGTTTAACAAGTTTTTCAAATTCTAGCTTTTCAAAAGTCTGGCTTGGATCATCGACGGGGTGAATACCGATACAGGCGTAGATTTCTTCGTATTTTTCGGCTAATTCTATGGCTTTTTTTGAAGATTCGAGATCCGTACCGATAGCGATGGTGTGAGTCTCTGAGTCCTTCAATCTCTTTATAACACTGTCAAAATCTTTCCAGTGGCTAGAGAAATTGAGATGTGAGTGGACGTCAAAAAAGCGCGGGGTCATAAATTAGGCACCTGCCTGCGCAGGCGGGTTGAGGCGTGGAAAGAGATTATCTGGTTTTTTATTAGACTGGGTTGCATCAATTATTATTTTAGAGGCATCTGGCATAAATGGTCTAAGCATGCGACCTATACGATAAAGTTTAAGTACTAGATTCCTTATAACTTCTTTATCTTTTGACTCCCAGGGTTTGCTTTTTTGGATCTCCTTATCTAGTTCAGATATCTTCGCCCAAACATATTCCATTGCCAAATCAACTCGATATTCATCCATTGCCTCTTTTAAATATCCATCAAATTTATAGCCAGTCGTTTTTTCCCAATTATTTTTATCTTTTAAATAATCTTCGGCTAATTTCATTATTCGCGACACAAGATTCCCAAGTCCGTGTATTAAATGAGCTTCGTACCACTCGTCTAAACGTTCCCATGTTATATCTGTGTCCTCTATAGGATGGACATGTCTTAACAAAAAATATCTGACAACATCCTTATTTTTATACTTGCTTAATAATTCACCCGGACTAATAACATTTCCCAATGATTTTGACATTTTTTGCCCTCCACTTGTAATAAAACCGTGGTACATAATTTCTTTTGTTGGAGATAGGTCGGCGGCTAGTAACATGGCCTGCCATATGATCGATTGAAATCGAACCTGATCTTTCCCTGCCAACTGCAGGGTATGCCCTTTTTCCCAAAACTTTTGAAACAATTCGTTATTGTCTGGCCAACCCAAGGTAGATATATAGTTAACTAGAGCATCAAACCAAACGTACATAACTTGGGAGTTGTCATTACTAACAGGTATCCCCCATGGCATTTTAGATCTGTCGCGAGAAATACTTATGTCCTCTAAATCTTTCAAAAAGTTCAATGCTTGTAATTTTGCCCAGTCTGGTTTTATTTTATGATCTTTTTCTAGACATTTTTTAAGATCTTCTTTGAGATCTTTCATTTTGAAGAAATAGTTTTCTTCTTCTATCTCTTGAATTTCAAGATTGGGATGATTTGGGCATCTGCCATTTACCAAATCTTTTTCTTTTATAAAAGCTTCATCGCCTACACAATACAAACCTTTATATTTCCTTGGTTCTATGTATTTTTTACATTTTTCCCAAAATTGCCGTGCGGCATTTATATGCAGCGGATTAGTTGTTCTGATAAAATTCATGTTTACTTCTAGTCCAAGCTTTGACTTAAGGTCTAAAAATTTTTTTACGTATTCATCAACATATATTTGTGGATCTTCACCTCGTAATAGCGCCTGCTGATATATCTTCAGCCCATGTTCGTCGGTACCAGTACTGAAAAAAACTTCCTCTTTTAACTCAGTTCGGTGGTATCTAGCAAGAACATCAGCCAAAACAATTTCATAAGCAAAACCGATATGCGGTTCAGCGTTGACATAGGGTAGAGTCGTGGTTATATAAAAACTTTTTTTCCTAAACATATCTCTTTAGGAGGCGGCGCCTGGTTTGGTCATCTTCGCTACTTTACGGGCCTCTAAGTCGGAAACAAATTCCATGATGGCGGCAGCCACCGGTACGGCAATAAGAACACCCAGAAAACCCGCAAGCATTCCTCCCACCACAAGGGCGGTAATGGAGATCATGGGAGAAACTCCCACTACCTTTTTCATTACCATTGGATAAATAAGGTGTCCCTCAAGTTGTTGAACCACCAAATAAATACCGACAACGATAAGGGCAAGAGTCATGCCACCCGATACATAAGCAAGAAAGACTGCGGGAATTGCTGCGAGAATTGACCCCACAACCGGAATAAGCTCGAAAACTCCCGCTAACACGGCAAGCAGGAGCGCATTAGGAACTCCGGCAATAAGAAGACCGACATAAACCAGAATCATCACTACAGCCGAGGCCACAAGCTGTCCTTGCATCCAGAGCCCGATTTTTCTCTGTGAGCGACGCCAGAGGTCAGTAGCGTATTCTTCGTGCTTAAGGGGCACTATAGCTTTTAAAAATTTGGCGATACCGTCCTCTTGGGCCACCAGATAGAACGAGAGGACGAGAATCAAAATAAAGTTAAAAATTCCTCCGAAAATCAATGAGAGACTCGAGAAAATACCCTGCGACAAGAAGGTTGTTAGAGCATTTAGTTGGGCGCTGAGTTCCCTGACTATCGCTGGGGTATCGAACCCGCCAAAGACATTTTGAGTCTTAAACATTTCGGACAGAAGACCGCCATCTGACACAGAGTTAAAATAAATGGTGAGGGTCCTAATGAGACTAGAGACCTCACTCGCAAGTGGCATAATCAAGAAGTAGAAAAGCGCCACCAGACCAACTGCGGAAAATATAAAGATGAGAACAATCGCTAGCAGTCTCGGTATATTTTGCCTTCTTGCCCATAATGCCAGTGGTTCTATAGCAGAAGCCATAACAATAGATGTTATGAGAACGAGAACCAGGTCGCTTATAAGATAGAGTGCGTAACCGATAACCAAAACCAGGGCTAGACGCACCCAGCTGGCTAAAGTTATATCAAGTTTCTTTATCTCACCCATAGGGCAATAATATCATTATTTGAAAGAAAGGACCTTTTTAATACTCTTGGAATTGGAGACATTGCCGACAATGGCCAAGTTCAGATTCCTGTCTTTAAAAATGTCTTTAGCAACCATTAATACGTCTTCGGCTGTCACCGCTCGAATTTGTTTTTCAAGTTCTTCTGGTTTTTTCATATTTCCCTGAATAATTTCCTGGCTGGCGTAAAACTCAGCGATAGCATCTGTTGTTTCAAGCCCCATATAAAGATTTCCGATTCGATGTTCTTTCACTTTATCAAGCTCTTCTTTTGAAACAGGGGTTTTTGTGAGTTTTTTACATTCGTCTAAAATTGCCTTGATCACTTCGTGGGTTCTGGAAACATTAATCCCAGTAGCAATAGCAAAAACACCGTGGTCAGTGTATTGGTCATTACCGGCACCTATATAGTAGCAAGCGCCCATTTCCTCGCGGAGTTTATTAAAAAGCCGAGAGGACATACCCTTACCCAAAACCCCAGCCAAAACTTTAAGAGCAGGAATTCTTTTGTCATTAGCTTTATAGGTTCGAAAGGCTAAAATCATGTGCGTCTGATCAGTTTTTTTGAAAAATACACCGAGTTGTGGTGTTTTCTGGTTTTCTTTAACCTTCGGTTTGGAAACTTTTTTGCTCTGAGAAAGATCCGAGAAATATTTTTTTGTTTCTGAAATAACCCGCTTTTCATCAATATCACCAGCCACGATAACAATCGTTGACGAGGCTACGTAGTGTTTCTTTCTGTAGTTAAGAAAATCTTGGCGTCTAAATTTTTTTATATTCTCGCGTGGACCAAGAATGGTTCTCCCTGCCGGTGTTTCTCCGTAAAGCAATTTAGAAAGGACGTCACCGACTTTTCTTTTCGGTTGATCCTCATACATGCTGATTTCCTGAAGAATTACCCCTTTCTCTTTTTCAAGCTCGTCGCTCGGCAGGGTCGGATTGAGATAAAGATCAGAAATAATTTCGAATAGCTTGCTAAAGTGCTTCTTGGAAGCTCTGGCATAGTAACCAGTAAATTCGTTTGAGGTGAAGGCATTATTTTGAGCACCCAAGGCATCAAGTTCTTTGGCGATTAAGTTGGCCTTTGGTCTCGTGGTCGTACCCTTAAAACACATGTGTTCCAAAAAGTGAGATAAGCCATTCTCGCCTTTCGTCTCATAATTAGAGCCGGTTTCCACCATAACCATCACCATAACGGATGGATTGTCCTTTACTGGAACAGTTATGACTCGAAGACCGTTCGAGAGTCTTGTTTTTCTAAACTTCATTAAGAAAACAGAATATCTTAAATTAGAGATTCTTTCAAATTTTCTATTTTCACACGCTCCTGTTTACCGGTATCCCGATCACGAAGCGTCACGGTGCCATCTTCAAGAGTATCGAAATCCACGGTAATGCAAAACGGTGTGCCAATCTCGTCTTGTCTCCTATAACGCTTGCCGATATTGCCATTATCGTCAAATTCTATATTGGAAAATTCTTTTTTAAGACTGCTATAAATTTCCTTAGCCTTGTCGACAAGTTGGGGTTTGTTTTTAAGAAGTGGAAAGACGGCGGCACGCACGGGCGCAATATTTTTCTTAAATTTAAGAAAAACCCTAGACTCACCGCCAAGCTCGTCTTCGCAGTAAGCGGAGACCAGGACAGCAAGGACTGTGCGATCAACACCAAAGGTGGGTTCTATGCAGTGTGGGGTAAATCTTTCGCCCGTCTCTTCATCGAAATATTCCAGATCAATACCTGAGGCTGCGCTGTGGGCTCTAAGGTCAAAATCTGTTCTATAGGCAAGACCATAAAGCTCTTTTCGACCAAAAGGAAAATCAAATTCAAAGTCCACACTCTTTTTGGAATAGTGGGCCCTGTCCTCGGCCGACACTTCGTGCTCATGCACAAGTTTTTTGGCAAGACCTATTTCATCAACCCAAGCGTGAACTTCTTTCTGCCATGCCTCAAAGACTTTTTTCCAATCTTTTTCTTTAACAAAGTACTCAATTTCCATCTGCTCAAACTCGCGTGAACGAAAAATAAAATCTCTTGGCGAAATCTCGTTTCTAAAGGCCTTGCCAATTTGAGCTATGCCGAAAGGAAGTTTCGGATGAAATGAGTCAATGATGTTTTTAAAGTTGACGAACATCCCTTGAGCTGTTTCTGGTCTAAGATACGAAACTGTTGCCTCTTCGCCAGCACCAACAGATGTTTTAAACATGGTATTAAACTTTTCCCCGCCTTCCAGCGGATCGGCAAAAGTACTCACGTGCCCAGACGCCTCCCAGACTTTCGGGGACATTATGATACTGGTACTCACCGGGTAGATGTCTTCTCGTCCACCAACAAACCGGTCCCAGAATCTTTGTTTAATATTATGACGAAGTTCTACGCCCAGAGGTCCGTAATCCCAGAATCCGGAAAAACCGCCGTAGATTTCCGAACTCGGGTATATAAACCCCCTTTTTTTACAAAGGGCAACGATTTTTTCCGAGAGATTGTTGTCTTCTTTTTTCATTATTTCACCACTATATCATCTCCTTGGATAAAATCTGGGTCATTGGTAAGGCGCGTGGTCAGCGGGGCTTGGGTAAGCATAATATTGTTGCCAGAGGCACTATCTCTGCCTGTGAAGACAATGCCGCTCACGAGATTGGGCGCCGTTCCCACCTGGCTTAATGATGGAACTAGGGCTATCTGGAAGGAAATTTCTCTCGGGGCTGAAGAAAACCCGGTGTCAGAAAGAAGTTTGTCCATATTCCAGGTTACCGTATTCGAGCCACTGTCGTAGGAAATATCTTCGCTTGCAAAGCTTGAGGCCCCGAGCCAAGTAACGCCAGGACCAAGATTTGCAGAAACTTTGGCATTAACGATATCGCCTTGAGTATTGCCAACATTGAAGACAACTGTGTATGTAGTTTCCTCTCCAACTTTTGGCGGTATGGGACCTCTGTTGGCGAAAGAGCCCAGAGAATGAAGGATTTTTGACGTGAGATTAACTTGTGAAGAAATTTTAATCGTTCTCGTTTCATTAATAACCAGAGTTTTCTGGCCAACACCCACAAGAGGAACACCGGTTATGGAAAAGTCTAGGCGAATTTCGTGGCTACCAACAGGCAAGGCCGCGCCCGAAAGAGATGCGAGCCTCATAGAAACTGTACCTCTTTCGCCTGGTGCAAGTTCTGCTTGACCCAACTGATTTCTTAGTTGCCAAGACACCTTGGCTGCACCCTGGTTATAAGAACCATTGTGCCCAATATCAACCGAGGACCTGTCTAGTGCCGCCCCGGAGATTGTCAGATCCATTCGTGGATTCAGTATTTTATCTGGAAGATTGTTTGTGTATCTTATGGATAAATTAATGGGTCGAGCTGCGGGGGCTATGTAGGTTGAGGTGGTCTCGCCGTTAAAGGAAACCTCTATGTTTATCGGTTGTCTTTCAATCGCAACCGTATTAAAGGCCGAAGTCACTATTACTCTGGGATTGTAGTTCGTGCCGCTACCATCAGCCACGCCGACGTAGAAACGAAATGTTCTTTCTTCTTTATCTTCGCCAAGAATTCGTCCCTTTATCGTTATGGTTTTTTTATCTCCTGGAAGCAGGTCACCAAGGGCCCAAATATTGCCGTCCGAGACGGCGCCTGGCACGGCATTCGTCACACTAAAGCCGTAAGGATACTCAACCTTCAAAACGGCATTTTTCATAATTTCTCCGGATTTCATATTTACATTTACGGTAGTAACAAACTCTTCGCCAGATGTGGCGGCTTCCGGACTGTCTACAGAAAGGACAATCGGCGTTTCGCCTATGGTTATTTCAAAGATTTTATCTTTATAAAAAGTGGCATTCGAACCCTTAACCTTGTATTCAACAGAAAATTTTAATTCTTTAGTTTCTCCGGGTGACCCGAGAATTACTGTACTGATGTTGCGGACAGTTTCTCCGCCCGCTTTAATAACACCGAGATTATCTCTGGTATAAGTCTGGGCCTCAACGGTGTTTTCAGGATTGCGACTGCCCGGCGGATGCTGAACCGTCAGTTCGGTAAATTCCAGGTCGGCATTATTGGTATTAGAGATAGTTACGCCCAATTCAAGAACATCACCGGCAGATACTGTTGCAGGTCCAAGAATGTTAATATCGACATTTTTCGAAGAGATGAAAGTGCTTCTACCGAAAAATACGAAGCCGGCAACTACCACTGCCGCTAAGAAAAAGATTATCGCGAAAACAAAAATCTTCTTGATAAGAGGGTGGGGTCTAGCGCCGGCAATTTCGTGCTTTAAAAGCTCGTCAAGCCCTGGGGTCTGCCACTTTTCTTCAACCTCTGGCGATTCAAGGTTCTTAACGGGAGACCTTTTATCTGACGGCTCTCGATACTTAGTTCTCGAGTAGAGTGTTTCGTTTAGTTTATCAAGTCTGTTTCTTTCGTCGGCCATGTCCGTTGATTATAACACTTAAGAGGCAAGTTGGCTTGATTGTATGCCGTGATTTATGGCTTGGATTAAAGATTTTTTCTTATGTATTACGTTTTCAAGCATTTTTCTAGATGGCTCCTCCGAGAAGAGTGATTTCGGCACTTGTTCCTCAGACAAGTAACCAAGATTGTGGAGAATCCTCGCGGCAAGCAGTATTTCTATAGACTCAAAATCTTTGGTGGTAAATCCGTCTTTTTCGATAAACCGAATAACCGTTAAAATGCTGTTAAAAAGTTCCGGATGTTTTTCCTCGCCAGCAACAAGTTTCTCTAGAAGAGCAAAATTTTTTGCCAAAACAAGAAAAAGTTCGGGATTATTTTTTAGAATATTTTGAAGATTTGTTACAATCTCCGCGGAAGTTAGACGCCAGTATTCCCTGCCCCGCACCAGAGAAACAGAGGAAATCGAGAAAGGTTCGATGTGCCCTCGCAGTTTTGAGAGATCCTTTCTTGTGGCGGTTGCCGACGCTCGGATGAGTCCGAGATCGCGAGTAAATATTGTGTAAACTCGATCCGCTTCGCGAAGAGGTCTTTCGCTTAAAACAATGCCTGTCGTCGTGTAAATGTGATAAGACACTAGAGCTTAATTTTCGTATTGGTTATTTTTTCTATTTCTGCTGAGTGTTTCTTGAAAAACTCTTTGTCAGAAATCTGGGGCACAAACTCCATGGAGTCTTTCGGGGTAAGACCTTTTTCCTTACGCATGTCCTGAATAGCACGCACTGCATCGCGCACTCTACCCTCTTCGCGAAGCTCTTCACTTAGATTGGTGTCGAGTTCTACGCCGTCAATATTACTTTCAACTATTTCTTTTACATTAACCTCGTCTTTGATAAGGGCAAGAAACTTATCAGACAAGCCAGAAGTTTTCGCTGTAAGTTTTGCCAGCGGTTGTCGAACTTTCAGATTTGTTCTTGAACGAACTTCAAGGGCCAGAGATACGATCTTTCTCGTTCGCTCCATATCTGCAAGCACCTTAGTATTCTTTGCGGAGCCGAAAAAGAAGAACATCTTTCGTACTTCAGGCCATTCGGATAAATGCACGCTCTCTGGGTCAGTAGAACTTTTAACCTTGCTATATATGTCTTCGGCGATGAATGGCATCGTCGGCGCAAGGAGTTGCGCCAGTGTTTTAAGAACATGCTTCGTAGTAGCGATGGCGAAACTTCTATCAACCAAATCATCACTCTTAAACCTTTCCCTGGAACGCCTAATGTACCAAGTCGAAAAATCAGAGACAAAATCGCGCACAGGCCTTGTCGCCTCGACCGTATCGTAAGTCTCAAACCCATTGGTACTGGTCGTGATTAATTCATCGAGCCGAGACAGAATCCATTTATCCAGAACATTGTCGCTTTTTCTATAATCAATTTCGATATTGTCACCCACATACATTTCATAAAACTTAAAAGAGTTCCAAAGAATATTGAGGACCTGGTTATGAACTTGACGAACTTCTTCATCAGAAAAGCGAACATCCTCAGCTCGCATCACCACGCTTGAAAGCAGATAGTAGCGCAGAGCATCGGCCCCAAAGAGATCCAAGTTTTTCATTGGGTCGGTGTAGTTGCCCTTTGACTTACTCATCTTACTGCCGTCTTCAGCTAAAATGTTTCCGGTAGTTACGACGTTCTTGAAACTCGGGCTATCAAATAGAAGAGTAGAAACGACGTGCATGTAGTAGAACCAGGTGCGTGTCTGACCAATATACTCGGCGATGAAATCTCCTGGGAAGTGCTGCCTAAATTCCGATTCATTTTCCATCGGATAATGATATTCGGCAAAGGGCATGGAGCCCGACTCTACCCAACCATCAATGACTTCATTAATTCTTTTAAGTGGTAAGCCGTCTTCCGCTACAAGTTCTATTTCGTCGATATAGGGACGATGTAAATCAAGTTCATAAAGTTCGTTGTGTGGAAATGGGGTAAACAGGATTTCCTTAAAACTGCCGGTGTGAAGCATTTTATCGCTAGAAAAGTCGTCACTTTTTTCTCCTAGAACTAATTTCTCAAGCACCCAAAGAGGTTCGCCGTGGGAAATTATTAGAACATTCTTGTCTTTATATTTTTTCTCAACTTCAAAAATAAATTCACCGAGACGCCGACGAACCGGCTCAATGCCGGGTTCGTTGTGTTCTTGGAGTCTCCCGTCAACAGTAACGGCTTTTTCATCAAGGTTGTGCGCTTTTCTAACAATTTCGGCTGTCTCACGAGTTCGTAAGAATGGTGAGGTAAAAACTAGGTCAATCTTGCCAAGGCTACTAGCGGAGACGCCAACTTCCTTCTTGCCTTTATCAGTTATGTAGTTATTGGGATCGCCATAAAGATCGTCAACACCACGTACATTACTTAACGCTTCACCGTGGCGCATAATTATGTATCTATTGCCACTTTTTTTAGTTCTCTTTTTAAGTTCTTCTAAAGAGCCGATAAGATAGATTTTTCCCGCACTATCTTTCCATATGGGTAGGGGTGAGGCCCAAAAACGATTGCGTGATATGGTCCAGTCTGGGGCTCCTTCAACATTGTTAAGAAATCGGCCATGTTTTAAATGTTTCGGTATCCAATTGATTTTCTCATTGAGTTCCACCATTCTCGCTTTCTTTTTTTGGATATTGATAAACCAAGAACTTATGGCGTTATAAAGAAGGGCGGTGTTGCAGCGATGGCAATGGGGGTAGGAGTGTGTGTGCATTTCACGCCTAAAGAGAAGTGATCTTTTTTCCAAATCTTCTTTAATCGTTTTTTCGGCTTTTTTAAAATAATCCCCCTGTATAAATTTAGGGGCCTCGCTATTGAAGTGGCCGGCGGAATCGAGAAGTGGCACCATCGGTAACCCAAGTTTGAGACCAAGCTCGTAATCGTCTTCGCCATAGATAACCGCTGTGTGAACAATACCCGTTCCCTCTTCTGTATTAACGAAGTTTGCTGGAGCTACAAACCATTTATTGTTTTTGGTATTTTTAACTGCTTGAATTTCATACAAAGGTTCATACTCCATGCCGATAAGATGGCTGCCTTTCAATTCGGCAACCACCTCGTACGGTCGGTCGATGACCGATAGTCTTTCTTTCGCAAGGATGAGTGTCTCGTCGGCAATTTTTATTTCTACATAATCAATATTTTCCCCTACGGCGAGAGCGACATTACCGGGCAGGGTCCAGGGTGTCGTAGTCCAGGCGAGAAAGTGGGCATTTTTCGTACCTTTAATTTTAAATTTTACGTAGACCGACTCTTCGGTTATGTCCTTATAACTTTGATCCATGGCAATTTCTGCTTTGGCTAGAGGAGTCTCACAGCGAGGACAATACAAGAGTACTTTCCTGCCTTCATAAAGAAGTCCTTTATTGTAAATTTCCTTAAGAGCCCACCAGACGCTCTCGATGTAAGAGTTGTCCATAGTCTTATAGGAATTATCGTAGTCTACAAATCTGCCTATACGATCTATAAAAATCTTCCACTGGTCAGCAAAGCGTAAGACGGAATCTCGGCAGGCACGATTGAATTTGGCTATACCCATTTCTTCAATTTCTTTTTTGTTTTTGATGCCAAGTTCCTTTTCGACCATATTCTCGATGGGCAGGCCGTGACAATCCCAGCCCCAACGACGACGCACTCGAAAGCCGCGCATGGTTTTGTAGCGCGGTATGGCGTCTTTGATTATCGACGAGAGGAGACTGCCGTAGTGTGGTAGGCCGGTGGCAAAGGGTGGTCCATCATAAAAAATAAAGTCTCCCTTAGGGGCCTTCTTGCTGAGTGTTTTTTCGAAGATTTTATTTTCTCTCCAGAATTCGAGAATCTCCTCCTCTCTCTGGGCGCGTTCAGACTTGTCGCTCATATACGGCGTATATTAACACTTTTTATAGTCTTTCGGGTGTGGGGATGCCCAAGATTGTAAGGCCATTCTTCATGACAATGTTAAAAGCTTTGACGATAGCCAAACGATATGGCGCTTCAGGAGAATCGCTGATTACTTCTTCGTGTGCGTAGAAATTATTGAAACTTGAAGCGAGTTCCGTGAGATATGTCGTAAGGTATTGCGGAGCATATTCTTTGCCAGAACGGCTTAGGATTTCAGGAAGGCGGTACAATAATTTTTCTACTTCGTGGTTTTTTTCTCTCGGAGCTTTCGTATTCCATTTTTGATCGGCTTTCTCAAGAATTGAATTGCTGCGGGCATGTGCGTATTGAAGATATACTCCAGAGTCGCCTTCAGTAGAGACTGATTTTTCTATATCAAAGACAATGTCGTTGCCTATGGCTTGGCGCAGAATCATATATTTTATGGCGCCGATGGCAACCTGTTCGTCGTTCTTTACTTTCTTTTTAACTTCATCAATTAGAGACTCCGCTGTAATAATATTTCCGCTCCTGGAAGACATTTTGCTGTCCAGAAACCTCAACATGCCGTGTGGAATGTGTTTGGTTTTTTGGGCCAAATCAGGCAGAACCCGCTTCATCGCCTCGAGAACTACTCGGAAATAATCCTTTATTTCGTTGCCCGTCACAATAACGGAAAGATCGTGGGGATATTTTTCGTATTTCAGTTTGGCGTTACCCAAATCTTTTGCCTCGTAAGTTGGCAGTCCTTGAGAGTTTATAAAGACACGGGTGTGAGAACCCTTAAACACAATAGCTCCCTCGGATTTTTCAAAAACCTTTCCGACGTTGTCTAAAACAAGCTTTTTGCCGATTTCACCTGTTTCAGATTCAAAAAAATAGTAGTCAAATTTGCTACCGAGCTTTTTATAAATATTCTCAAAATAAAATAGGCTGTCTCTCCTCCCTTTCTCGTAAATTTGGTTTATCTTTTCATCTTGGCGAAGATAAATTGCTCTATTTATTTCTTCTATTTCTTTTTTTGCTTCTCCGCCCGCCTCATAAGCTTCGTTGCCCACCACATACGGATTTTTGTCTTTGCCTTTCATCAGAGCCCAAATCGCTTTAGCCACATGAAGCCCGACATCGCCCTGGTAATTAGCTTGTTTTACTTCGGCACCATTCCACTCAAAAATTCTGGAAAGCGCCGAGCCGATAACGTTTGGCATAAGATGGCCAATGTGAAATTCTTTGAATGGATTTGGGTCAGTGTGTTCAACCATTATCTTGAAATCCTTGGCGTGTTCGCTTCTGCCGAAATCTTTATCTTTTTTTATAATTTCACCGAGACTTCTTTTGAAAAATTCCGGTAATAGGTAAAAATTTATAAAACCGGGGCCGGCAAGTTCAATTTTCTCCACCTCGTCAGGTTTATATTTGTTTAAATATCCAAGAATTTCCTCTTTGTGTCCGTATTTTATTGCGACGTTCGTGGAGTAATCGCCATTTTTTAAATCTGTCGGGTGTTCCAGGGCGAAATCGCCGACCTCGAGATTGAGACTGATGAGCGCCTCTTTTATGAGTTTTTCTAGTTTTTCTTGCACTTAGGTAATCATATCACTATTGACAACGGCTCCCGAAGGCGTAGTTTGAAGTCTAGACTTGGTTACTTCACAAATATTGGAGACAATATGAAGACATATCTTGACGCCCTTAGGCGTATCAAGGCCGAGGGGGTCGATCGAGAAGGGCGAAACGGTTGGACTCGAGCCCTTTTCGCACTCCAGCTTCGTTTCAACCTTGAGGATGGTTTTCCTGCCATGACAACCAAGAAGCTTGCCTTCAAGGCGGTGGCGGCAGAACTTCTCTGGTTTATCGAGGGTTCCGGAGACAACAACCGTCTCAAGGAAATCATGGGCACTGAGAGAACTATTTGGACACCAAACTCTGAGTCCGAAGATTGGAAACCGAAGGCGAAGTTTCCTGGCGACCTCGGGCGCATCTATGGTGTTCAGTGGCGACGCTGGCAAAAGTTGGTGCTCAAGCCGGAGGGCTACATCGGGCATGAGTGGATTCCGGAACATTTTGAGCCTGCGGAAGTGGACCAGCTGGTCCACCTGATTGACGGGTTAAGAAAAGATCCGTTTGATCGGAGGCACGTTGTGACTGCATGGAATCCGGGAGAACTTGACGAGATGGCTCTGCCGCCCTGTCACATGATCTTCCAGTTCTTCGCCGATAACCACGGCAGGCTCTCGCTCCACATGGTTCAGCGAAGCTGTGATATGTTCATTGGGGTGCCATTCAACATCGCTTCCTATGCCCTGCTTCTCTCGATGGTCTCGCAAGTGGTCGGTATGAAGCCGTATGAGTGCATCCTTACGCTCAACGATGCCCATATCTACCATGAGCATTTTAAGCAAGTGGAAGAACAACTCTCTCGGGAGCCGCTCCCCTTGCCTAAGCTCTGGCTCAACCCGAAGGTTAACGAACTCTGGTTGTTCAAGCTCGACGATATCAAGCTCGTTGATTACGAACACCACTCGGAAATCAAGGCGGAGATGATTGTCTAAAAAGCGGCCCCGCCACAAAATTGTGGCGGGGCTTTTTTCATTTCCCGTAACGAGTATAATAGCGGAAATGGCGCTATCCGATAAAAAAATTCTTGAGGAATTAAAGAGGGGTGATATCGTTATTTTCCCCTTTAAAAGAGAGAGCTTGGCTACCTCAAGTTACGACGTAACGCTCGGTGAATATTACTTTCGTGAGCAGGCACCTAAGTACGACCATAATATCTACAATATATGGTCGAAGACGCACACCGATCACGTCTGGGGTACTAAACCGAAAAAAGCTGAGACCGCTAAAGAAGTTTTCAAGAAGTTTAAATTCGAGTGGGACGGCATAAAGCCGTCGGACAAAATAATTCTTCTACAGCCAGGAGAAACAATTCTCGCCCACACGAACGAATTCATCGGTGGTAGAAATCATATAACAACTATGATGAAGGCGCGTTCGTCCATGGGTCGGAACTTCGTAGAGGTTTGTAAGTGTGCTGGCTGGGGCGATGTTGGTTTTTTTAATCGCTGGACAATGGAGATAACAAATAATTCAAGAAAATATGCTATTCCTCTCGTCGTTGGACGGCGTATTGCGCAAATTATATTTTTTGAAACTGGACCAATTCTAAATAATGACTATACCAAGCTTGGCAAATATCAGGTGTCACAAAACATCCGTGAAATGAAAAAAAATTGGAAACCAGAGAGCATGTTGCCGAAACTTTATCGAGACCGCGAGATAAAAAAGAAAGCCCGAACCAGAGGTTCAGGCTAAAAAAGGACGAAGCGTCTTCACAACATCCCCGAAGACCGCATCAAAAGAGCGATTAGCATCCACGATGGCGGTATGCGACTTGTCTTCTACGAGTTTAAGAAACTCGTGATAACCGTCGCGAACATCAGAGTGAAACTTTATGCTGCGCTTCTCAAAATGATTTGTCACCCCGCGCTTCTTCGCTCGAGCCAAACCTTTCCTGGGGTCAACGTCGAGATAAAGGTAAAGTGCGGGTTCAATTGGCACAACAAGTTTTCTAAGCGCCCAGAAAATGTCGGCGAGAATCATATTTTCGTCGGTAGCAACCTGGTAAGCCCAGGTAGAAAAGTCAAAACGATCCGAGATCACATGCTTGCCAGACAAAATTGCTGGCTTAATTGTGGTATATGAGTGGTCTCTACGCGCTGCCGAGAAAAGAAGAAGTAGGGTGGTCGCATCGGCCGTTGTGGCCTTATTGGAGAGAATAAGCTCCCTAATCTCTTCTGCGAAAACTGAGCCCCCTGGTTCTCTGGTAAACAAAACCGTTGGTGGAGAGAAAATGGTTTTGAGCTTCTCAATGATTGTGCCCTTACCTGCCCCCTCGCCTCCGTCAATAACGATCAGATTGCCACGCCTCACTCGTCTCACCTCCTTTAAGTCTCGGCTAAGAATAGTCGAGAAAAAATTTAAGTCAACCTTTACTTTATATCGACACCCATACTTCTAGCGGTACCGGCGATAATTTTTTCTGCTGCTTCTGGGCTTCCAGCGTTGAGATCTGGCATCTTTTTCTCTGCAATCTCTTTTAGTTTTGATTTTGAAAGTGTACCAATCTTTGATGTGTTGGGAGTGCCAGACCCTTTGTCCTTGCCTAGGGCCTTAAGAATCATGGCCGAAGCTGGTTCGGTTTTATAAGTGAGAGAATATTTTTTATCTTCAAAGACGTGGACAACCGTCGGGACAATCTCGCCCTTACGGTCTTTAGTTTCGTCATTAAAGCGTTTGACGAACTCGCCTATAGGAATACCGGCGCCACCAAGTACCGGACCAAGTTGCTGACCCGGCACAGCCTGACCACCAGGAATCTGAAGTTTAAGAATTTTTACGACCTTTTTTGCCATACGTGAGAAAGTCAGAATACGTTAAATTTTCTTTACTTGCAAGAAGTCGAGCTCTACGGGGGTTTCTCGGCCAAACATGTTAACTAGAACTTTAACCTTACCTCGTTCTTCATCTATTTCAGAAACTTTACCCTCTAGTTCTTTAAACGGGCCGTCAACAACCAATACCGCGTCATTTTCCTGCAAATTAATGGTATGCGTTATCTTGTCCGCCGACATTCGGGCAAAGAGAGAATCCACTTCTTTTTTATCTATTGGTACAGGATAGACGCCGGAGCCGACAAAACCGGTAACTCGAGGGGTGTTTCTAACTACATACCAAGAATCGTCAGTAACAATCATATCTACAAGAATGTAGCCAGGATAAATTTTTTCTTCCTCTTCGACCCGCTTTCCACCTTTTATCTTTATTTTCTTTTCTGTTGGCACAATAACGTTAAAAATTTTATCCTCCATTCCGAGCGATTCTATGCGCTGCTTGAGGTTGCGCATAACGGCGTTTTCATATCCAGCGTAAGTATGGATAACGTACCAATTTCTTCCTTCAGAAAGCTGTTGCTTTGCCATATTTAGAGAATAAATTTTTTGAGAATAAGCGAAAATAGAAAATCGAAGAATCCAAGATAAATTGCCGCTATAAGAGATATAATTATAACTCCGACGGTGAAAGCGATTGCCTGGCGTTTGGTTGGCCAGGATACGTGCTTGAGTTCTTCTCGGGTTTCTTTTACATATTCTATGAGACGTGACATTTTGTTTAAAAAAACACCCCTGGGGGTGCTTTTTTATAGTACTACACTCGTTTGCTCCTAGTCAACTATTTGATTTCGTAGACAACAGTTACACTTACCGTAATTTTATTCTCACCCATGGGCACTGTCGGTGCGGGAGCCTTAACACTTCTTACCATGTCACCCCCCATACCCATAGCCTCGCCGTAGTAAGGAATACCGCCACCAGTATTGTCATAGAAGCTTACGACTCTTACTAGCCGAACCCCAAGCTCTTTAGAGAGGGTTTTTGCTTTTTCCTTAGCATCTGCAATGGCAAGAGCTCGCGCCTCATCAAGAATTTTGTCTGGATCGTCAACCACAAAGGAAATTCCTGATAGATTGGTGGCCCCGCGCTCTCCAACCAAAGCAAGTGCTTTGCCCGCCTCTTCGGTTTTTCTTATTTTAAGAGAAATGCTATGGGTAACGGTGTAACCGTCTTCAACTTGTCTAGACGGAGGACAATAAGTGGGAGTACAAAGAATCTGCTCATACCTATATTTTGGCCAAATAGAATAGTCGGTGGTTTTTATGTCCTTTTCTTCAACGCCCATAGCCTTTAGTCCCTCAAGAATAGTGTTTATCTTCTCGGTCACTTGACCTTGAGCTTCACTTACCGATTTGGCATCCGCTGAAACAGAAAAAGAAAAGGTGGCAACATCGGGTGTAGCTATAATCTCACCTTCACCAAAAACCGAAATAGAATTATAGGCGGGATCGATAGCCTTAAGACCCTTAAGAGCGCCGAGAGCTTCTGCCGCAAGAAAAATTGTTAAAACTATAAGAACTATTTTTACCCACTTAAGAGCGCTCTGCGCTATTTCTGTGTTCATCATAATTGTTGAATTATATTACAGACGGGTAGACGTGCAAACTGCCAAACTCTTTCTAGCCAAGTCTGTCCCGAAAAGAGCGTCTACTGTCAACAAAAATTCCGAAAATAAGAATGGTAAAACTAACTGACAAGAGCCCGAGAGCAATACCGGCCAAAACGTCAAGAGTCCAGTGCGCGCCCAAATAAAGTCTAGAAAACCAAATAAGCATTGCAGCAATAAATGAGCAGAGAATTAAAATCGTTTTATTTTTAACAGTCTTCATTTTGCCGTAAAACGCGTGTACCAACATAAAGAAGAAGGCCGTGGCGACAGTGGCATGACCGGACGGAAAACTCCAACCCTCGGTGGCAAGTAGAGGGGCGGCCGGTCTTGCAATCTGAAAGGTCTCCTTAAGAACAACTAGAGAAACAACGGCAATAACGAGGGCAGAAATGAAAATAGCCGCGTCATAAAGTCGTCCGCGCAGAATAAGAAAAAGGGCTATTAGGGCGGAGGCAAAGGTTAGAACAAAAGGATTCCCGGCTTTGGTAACCGCAACAAAAAAATTTGTAAGAACAGGGGTTCTTATATGAGTGATGGTGCTTTCTATCGCGGTGTTAAGGGGGATAAGTTCATTACCAGAAATTAAGCCCTCAATAATGATAATGAGCAGGAGTCCTGAAATCATCAAAACCAATAGAAAAATAATATTTTTCGCCCAATTCGGAAATATCATTGCTTTAAGACTATCATAAGTAAGGGACTGCTTTTAGTACAAATTTCTCGTCAGAGCATTAACTAAAATATCGATTTCCATAGTGGCCACTCCCGTTACCTTGTCTGCTCCGCCATAGTAGATGTAGAGAAGGCCCTCTCTTACAACCATTCCACAAGGGAAGACAACGCCATTTACAATGCCGACTCTTTCAAACTCTTCTTCTGGGCTAAAGATTGGATCAGCTGAGCGGGCAAGCACCACTGTGGGATCTTTAAGATCAAGAAGAACGGCCCCAATTCTATAGGTGTGGTGGTGCTCAGAAACAGCGTGATAAATAAGGAGCCAACCTTTCTTGGTTTTTACCGGTGGCGCGGCAATTCCTACCTTGGTGCCGTCCCAAGCCCCTGGCCTTGGTCCGAAAATCCTGATGCATTTTTTAACAGTTTCGGTTTTAAAGTCGAGAGTTTTGAGAAAATCGGCACAGATATCGGTGCCTATTCTGTGAAGTATTAAGTAGGCGCCATGAACCTTTTCGGGCAAGATGCAAGCATCTTTATCGTCAACATTCTCCGGTGTAATTAGCTTAGGTTTAGTCCACTTCCAGTTGCGTGCCAAAAAGTCTGATTCTTTAATTGAGGTGACGGCTACACGCGGAGGGCCGACTCCATCAAACGCGGTGTAACACATGAAAATGTCTTTGCCCATTTTTGTGAGACGCGGATCTTCACAGCCGGAATTTGCACCTTCAACTTTCTTAATCTCAAAATCTTCGCGTGGTACGTAAATCGGCTCATTTAATCTCTCGGTAATTAGCGCGGCATCCTCGCTTACGGCATACCCCATGGACGAAGTGTTGTCGTCGGAGAGGGCACGATAAAGAATATGTACCTTGCCACCAAGATCAATGGCAGCTGGATTGAATGTCGCCTTTGATTCCCATTTATGGTTTGGGTTGGGAATTATAATGGGGTTGTTTTTAAGTCGCTTAAAGTGCCATCTAGCCTCGGTTTCAACGAAAACGCTTGAGATTAAATCTTCAAGATTTATGCGGAACTTGCAAACCGTGGTGTCAGAAGCACCGTAATAAATTGAGAGAAGTTCTCCGTCGACTAGAGCTCCTGAGGGAAAAACTATATTACCAATGTGCCCAGATATTTCGTAGGGTTCTTCCGGAACCAGAATTGGACCTTTTGTATGTCCAACTATTTTTTGTGGATCTCCGAGATCAAGCAAAAGCACCTCTATACCAAATCGCCTTTTGTCTGAAAAATAATCTTCTATGTGTGAGTACACTAGAAGCCAGCCGTATTTGGTTTTTATGGGCACCGCACCAACCTCGACATGATCTTTCTCGCCACGACGCGGATCTATCGAGTGAATATTTATTTCCGAATGCCACATATCCCAGAATTTTGGATTCCAAAGATCTTCAATGTTATTAACCTGGACAAAAGACATCTTGGCTGGCGGACTATCGGTATGGGCGCTAAAGATGGCAGTAATTTTCCCGTTAATGCGCTCGGGGAAAAGTGCCATGGCTTTTGCGTTAAACGGGGTTACCAGATGTTTTTCGTCAATCTTTTTTAGGTCTTTCGATATGGCAACCGCCACTCTTATGCCGTCCGGAGACAGAGGAAACTTTGAAATAGCCGTATAAAAAATATAGAACTTGCCTTCAAAAAAAGTGACGCGCGGATCTTCGCATCCAAATTTATCCCAATCCTCCGACGGTTCAATAAAAATTTTCCGGTCGCTAAAGTGGGTGCCGTCGGTGCTCTTGGCAATGCCAATGGTCGAAATTCGATCCGGGGTTCTTAGTGAGTCTCGTGCTGACATGGCGCGATATAGGCCATAAATTGCCTTCCCATGTTTTATGGGCGACATGTTAAAGGTAGCGAAAGCTTCCCAGTAGTGTTCCTGGGTCGGCGTTAAAATTGGATTGTGATGTGAGCGTTTGGTTATGAACATTTTAGGCGTTTCTTCCTTTTATTTTCCTTTTAGTAAGTTTACCAGGTTTATTGGAGACTATCTCCTTTAAAAACTTGTCGAAGTTCGCTGTGGCGACACATGAGACGGTGTCGGCTCCACCATAGTAGACAAAAAGCTCCCCGTCTTTTACTACGGCTCCGCATGAATAAACTACTCCGGATTTAAAACCATCATTTTCATAAGTCTGATCAGGCTCAAGGATGGGTTCTTGCCCTTTGTAAAGGATTTTTTTGGGGTTGTTAGAATCAAGAATCATGGCCCAGAGTTTATAGTGACCAGGATTTGTCTCATCCGTAGCGTGGTATAGAACAAGCCAGCCATATTTTGTCTTGATTGGAGCCGGCCCAACCCCCCTTATGCCTCTGTCTCTCCTATACCAAGACGGGCTACCCTGATGAATACTTTTTATAAAACGGCTGCCGTCGAGTTCATCAAGGTCTTTAAAATAATCAACAAGAATTTCTGGTGAGAGACTGTGAAGAATGGCGAACTTGTCATTTATCTTGTCGGAAAAAAGCACCCAATTCTTATTTATTTCATTTGGTGGGGAGATAAGCACTGGTTTTTTCCAATTCCAACGATTTGAGATGAAGTCGTCTAGGCTAATGGACGTAAGAGCAATTCTGATAGAACCCCAACCGTCAAATGCCGTATAAAGCATGTAGACCCTATCACCAATAAGCGTAATACGCGGATCTTCTGAGCCGCCACTCCAGCCGCCACCGGAACTGTAAAAAACTTTTGGTAAAAAATTTGAATCCTTTGCTGATTTGGTGTTGGCAAAAACTGGGTGTTTAGAGCGCGTGTCAACTGACAGGCCGTCAGGGCTTCTGGCGTAGCCCAAAACAGACTCATCTGTATCTCCTATAGCGCGATAAATAATGTGTACCTTGCCGTCATGAAATAGGGCTGTTGGATTAAAGGTTGCCTTTGACTGCCAGCGGTCGGCCATAACGGGCATGATTATGGGGTTACCTCTGGATTTATTTAAAATTTTTGGCGCACGTTTCTTTGCTTTCGGCTTTCTTGTTTTTTTGACAACCTTTTTCCGAATTAGTCTTTTTTTTGAAAGTTCTTTCTTGGCTCTCTTTTTAGGTGCGGCCATATTTATCTTCCAATCTTATTATGTCATCTTCACTAAACTTCCCTAGAGAAATTTCAAGCACTTCAACGTCATTCTCGGCAGCAAAAATACGATGATTAGTACCCCTGGGTATTTCAATTTCGTCTCCTGGTTTTGCTTTTATAATTTTGTCTCCACTGGTAATTTCCGGATTGCCCTTAAGAACACGCCAGAACTCATCGCGCTCAGAATGCTTTTGAAGACTAAAGGCTTCTCCATTTTTTATGAAAAGAACCTTAACCGTATTGGGTTCGTTTTTTATAAACTCCCTAAACCATCCCCAGGGACGATTTTCTGTAAAAGGCTTGAGCTCTTTCATAATGCCAATATTGTATCACTTCTCACTGGTCAAGCAGCGTAGAGATCAACTTTTTTGTCTCATCAGGATCGCGTACTGCGCGACACTCTATACCGGTTTTTCTCGCAGCCTCATCATTTCCCCCTTCAAATAGGGCATCTCCGACAAAAAGCATTTTATTTATCGGTATTTGAAGTTCTTCGGCAATTTTGTTTATGCCATATGCTTTATCTATACCTTTCTTGGTTATATCTATGGTGGTAGTACCGCCGATACGAACCTCAAAATCCGGTAATTTTTCCTGTAAAAATGGAACAATTTTTAATCGTTTCTTTTTATCTGGATCCCACTTTTCCTTTAGTGCAAGTGGCGCCTGCTGCCCAAGGGCTGAGAAACTTACCTGGGTACCCCTGTCTTCTATAAGTTCGCCGTGGGAATGCTTGGGCGGAACATAGCCCCCCTTAGGCAGGGCGTAATCAAAGGCCTCGAAAATTCTTTTTTTCTCTTCTCGAGACAGAGTCTCGGCATAGACTCTTCGCCATTTTTTATTTGCAAACATAAAGAAACTGGCTCCACTTGTCGGCGCGAGAAAAAGTTGCTCGAGCTGCCCGAAAGAAAAATTAGTGCTTGCAAGGAATTGTTTTTCAAATTGTGCCCAGGAGCCACCAGAGATTACAACTACCTTTGTTTTCTCAAGAAGTCTAGAAAGGAGGTCGGCCATATCGGGCTCCATGGGCGACTTAGACGGTGCTAAAGTGCCGTCCAAATCAAAAATAATCAGTTCGTAATCTTTCACAATATAAAGTATAGCACTCTCGGTTTTAAGGGGCGGCTAGAGAGAATCGAACTCTCGCGACCAGCTCCACAAGCTGGGGTTCTACCACTAAACTATAGCCGCCATGTTGTGTCCTCCTAAGTATATCGCGGGGCGCGTTCTTTTATACCAGAAAGATGGTTTACCAGTCGAGCCAGGGCAAAAAGAAGACTCGACAATCTATTCATGTATTTTAGAATCTCCGGGGCAGCAATGGGGAGCTCTTCGTTAACAGAGACCACGCGCCTCTCCGCTCGCCTCGCCAGGGTTCTTGCAAAATCAAAGAGGGCTGAAAGTTCTGTTCCACCAGCTACCGAGAATGTCTTTATTGGTGACATGGCTTTTTCGCACTGATTAATTATCTCCTCCATCTCTTTAACCTTATCTTCGCTTATATTCTTATTGGCCCCAGCAATATTGGCCGAGATAATAAAAATATTGTCCTGGATGTTTTCCACAATTTCGGCTAGATTCTCGTAGACCTCAGATTTTCTTTCTTGACACTTTACTTTAATAAATCCAAGGAGAGAATTGAGTTCGTCGAGACTGCCGAGCGCCTCTGCCAACGAAGAGTTTTTAGAAACACGCTTGGCGTCCGTGCCAAAAAATTTTGTGGTACCCTTATCACCCTTGCCGGTAAAAAGCATAGTGCGCGGGAGAGGATTTGAACCTCCACGCCGTTGCCAGCGCTACCACCTCAAGGTAGTGCGTCTACCAATTTCGCCACCCGCGCATATTTCAATCTTACTTCGCCTCCGCTTCGGCCGCCACAATCTCTTCGTCCTTCGCCATGCGGACGTTTCTCATCTGACGACTGATTTCTTTCGTCGCCTTTTCCCTTATGTGATAGAGTTTGGCGCGACGGACCTTTGAACGTTTAAGAATTTCTATTTTATCAACTACGGGAGAGTATAGAGGGAAAATTTTCTCAACACCAACACCAGAGGCCACTCGACGGATGGTCATGGTAGCCCCGGCTTCTTTGCCGTGCTTGGTCGCAAGAACAAGGCCCTCGAAGGCTTGAAGACGCGTTTTTCCTTTTTCGAGAATTTTTTGCCAGACACGCACGGTGTCCCCAGCTCTGATATCTAGCTTTTGCCTTTCCTCTATATTTACTGGACTCATTATTTTCATAGCAGTGGGCAATAATTTAACACATTTTGATTGCTCGTGTCTATTGGTAACTTGGGGTCTCTTTTTGGTATATTGGCCCACGGGAAAGCTCTATACAAAGGAGTAAGAAATGAACTGGCCTGACTTGTGGTCTCGGCCCGGAATAAGGTTCGCCGAGCGCCACGCAGAGCTTCCTGGTCACAGTGGCCTCTCGAGTTTCATTGAGACCGTGGAAGAGGGTGTGGTGAATTTCGGCGGTGTTGAGGTACCAATTTTTCACGTCATTCGATGGCGTGGAAATGAGGACACTCTCGACGTCAAACGCTACAAGAGCCACTCTGGTAATAAGGAATTGGGGGTTCTCCCGGAGATAAATGTCCCCAACGATATTTACCAGAAGATGAAGCGGGACGCTCTTCGTTTCTTTCGTCAAGAAGACATCAGGGATGAACTGGAGTCTCTGCACGAAATCATTCTCACCAAAGATAAGAATGATCCTGCCCTCGTCACAGTCACCTTTAAAAGGTGCCAG
This sequence comes from uncultured Candidatus Saccharibacteria bacterium, assembly GCA_964446535.1. Taxonomy (GTDB): domain Bacteria; phylum Patescibacteriota; class Minisyncoccia; order Phycocordibacterales; family Zambryskibacteraceae; genus UBA5004. Next base: position 32,035 of record CAYUOR010000005.1, read on the forward strand.
TGGTCTGGTTACCGTCTAACCTACCGAAATGGGACGGACGGTCGAGTCCAATTAATTGAGGCAAGGACCTGTCGCACTCTTCGATCGGATCGGGCGCGCAGTGGATACTCACGCATTCCGAAAGATCTCTGCGAAGTGGTTTACGACCGTGTCGCTGAGTACTTCTCCGACACTCGTCGTACCGACAATAATAAGCAGAGCGAGCTTGATCTTGCGCCTTCAGGCGCCCCGAAGTGACACGGGGCGCTTTTTATTTTATTGATGACACTGCTTCTGCAAAATCTTCCGGGTACGGCGCCTCGATTTTGATTTCTTTACCTGAAATATTTTTAAAAGTAATGGCGCGGGCGTGAAGTGCTAGGCGTTTAAAATTAAGAACCGATTTGCCCTTCGGTGCATAGAGTTTGTCGGAAACAACCGGATGCCCTATGGCTTTAAAGTGAACTCTAATTTGGTGAGTTCTGCCGGTTTTCGGCCGCGCTTCAACAAAAGTGGAAGTTTTATCAGTTGTCCTCTTAAGAACTCGGTAGGGTGTAAGTGCTTCTCTTTTTGTGCCCCTTGTTTTAAGCGCGGTTGAGCGTTTGCGAAAGTCTGAGAGACTCCTGCCAATGGCTAAATTAATTTCGCCTTGGTCACGTTCGAGGTTTCCACAAACGAAAAGATGATAAATCTTTGAAACTTCTCTATTTTGAAACTGCTTCTTGAGGGCTGTGTGTCCCTTTTGGGTTTTAGCAAGGATTAAAACTCCCGATGTTTCGCGGTCTATTCTGTGTACCACACCGGTTCTAAGCAAAATTTTACCAGTTTCTAATTCTATCGACTCTCCGACGCCACGTGCCTCGGGAAATTTTTTCTCAAACCACTCGGAAACACTTGGTTCTTTTGTTCGACCATCCGAGTGAACAATGAGCCCGGAAGGTTTGTTTAAAACAATGTAGTCTTCGTCCTCGTAAAGAATGTTTTCGTCTAAATTACTCATCGTTGTGGGCATGAGAGGACTCGAACCTCCAAGCCTTGCGGCATACGCTTCTGAAGCGTACGCGTATACCAATTCCGCCACATGCCCCTACTTTCTCTTGGGCAAAGCCCGTTTCAAGACAATACAATATATGTTAACATCGTGCCACGAGGGCGGTTAGCTCAGTTGGTAGAGCGCCTCATTTACACTGAGGATGCCAGGGGTTCGAGTCCTCTACCGCCCACTAAGATTAAATGAAGCGCCAGCTCTGAATTATCGGCGTGAGCCAATCACGCACCCCCTTAAAGGTTGTTATTTCATAAAGAAGGCCATTACGAACAAACCAGATCTCGCGCGTGTCGCCGAGGTGTTCATCATAACTATTGAAAGTGATTGCCGGTACTTTAATAACGCCGATTGTGGTTGTGGCTAGGTTGGTAACAATACCAGAAGGTATATCCATTTTGAATCTTTCTTCGGAAATTTCCTCTTCGGCATAGGGGGTAATAAAAATTTGTAAACCCCTTATTTTTTTAAAATTCTCGAGAACAATAGTGGTGGCTCCGGCACCCTCATCAAATTCAGAAATACCGGCTTCCGGTGAATGATAGAAATAAAATCCGTATTTATTATTTTGATATCTCACATATCCAGGAGGAGGCGGTGCTGGTCTGGCTAGGGCTGTCGGGTCTACGAGGTTACCGGAAATTGCTTTAGAAGCATCATCTGCTGTCGGTGAGCTATTATCATCTCTTTCCTTATTAAAAACAAAAATTCCTGCGACAAGAACAGCGAGTAAAATAAAACTGCTTATATACATGCGCATATTTAACCTGATAGTAACATCACAAAACTCAAGAACAACTTAATTTATCCACATTTTTTATTCGTAAGGCAAAATGGGTAAATAAGTATTATTGGAATATAATATAGCGAACATGAATTCGGTTAGAAATGAAACAGATCTAGAGGCGCTTAACCTTGAACTAAACGACCCAGAACAACTGGAAGCTTACAAGAAACCCTTTGACAATTATCGTCCAGGACTTTTGCCTCGACTGCTCGGGGGAATTCTTGTAAACAGCGGAAATGTTTTTTACGGCTTTGAGCCGTCTTATTTAAAATTCCGTGCTGTTGAGGTTATCGCGCGGGTACCATATCACTCGTGGTCTTCCGTAGCTTATACCCTGTTAACGATGTTTTATTCCGACGAAAAACGCGCTATGCACCTATCCAATATCACCAAGTACGCTCGTCTGGCACAGGATAACGAGACGATGCATGTGGTGGTTACAACCCAACTAGCTCAAAAAGAAAGTCCGGCGGGATTTTTTAGACATATTTTGGTCCCTATGATTTTTGCGTTTTTTTACTTCTGGGCTTCTTATTTTCTCTACCTTTTTAATCACAAGTGGTCCTTGGAGCTTAATTATCTCTTTGAGCAACACGCGTTTGAGCAATACAGTAAATTCTTATCAACTCACGGTGAGGAGTTAAAAAAGAAGGTGGTGGACAGCGAATTTCTGCGCTGGTATGGCCGTAATCCAAAGAACCAATACGAGTTCTTCCTCTCTGTCCGAAACGACGAACTTATTCATCGCAACCGCTCCGTAAAAGAAATAGTTGGTTAAAAAGAAAGAGCGCTCCACGAGCGCTCTCTAGAGTGCGACTATTCGAATGTTGCTTCGTTATAGGCTTCAAAACCGAGGTTAACGTCGAAACGATGGTCTGGCGGCATGCCTCGAACATGGAAAAGCTTCCGGAGTAGAAGTTTTTCGAGCTGTCCCCCACCCGTTCTCGGGTCATGGGCGCTCCCACGATGGGCACTAAGTAAGAGGAGGTCCGGCTTGTGCCCGCTCCACTCAATCAGGGCGTGAGCGACACCTTCGCCCCAACAAGTTGTTTTTTGCGCGATGCGTAATCCAACGGAGAATGAACTTGCAAATATCGCTCTGAAAGCATCGTAGGAAAGACGACTAACGTCAAATCTTGGATCCGGGTGAGGCAGATCGGACCTGGCACCAATGGGTGCATGAAAGTTAGATAGTACTCTCGGCGCCGCCCTGAGCTCCACAACGGCCCTACCATAAACCTGGAAACACAAGACTGTCAGGCGACGGGCAAGTCTCAGAAAATCTTCAGCCTCTACCTGCCCAGAATACTTCCAGACTACAGCATAGTAGTCGTAGGCGGGCTCCTCTTTCTCGACAACTTCTCTTGGTGCTTCGTCAACGCTAATCTTACAGCCGCCGAAGAAGCCCGGGTCATCGAAGATCGGGACGACTTTAGCCGTCATTGTTATCTCCTTGAAAGAGCTGGCTATTGGCGAAAATAGCAGGCGTGAAGATAAAAGTCAATTGGTGTCCCCGGCAGGAATCGAACCTGCATCAAAGCCTTAGAAGAGCTCTACTTTATCCATTAAGCTACGGGGACAAGAGAGGAACAGTGAATATGCTAGCATATTCACTCGTTCCGAACGCCGTCCCCGCCGGCGTAGCCGACAGGGACGAGCTTCGTAAAATCAAACATTAATTTATTTAAAGCGACGGGTCAACGTACTGCGGTTTAGAGTTTTTTATCTTACCAAATTCAAGCGCTTTTGAGTTATAGTAAGAAATGGTGTCTTTGAGTTTTTCTAAATTGACAGTTAAATTTTGTTCTTCATTGGGCTGTTCGACCAAAAATATTTCTCCCTTGTCTATTTTTATAAAAATAAAAGTACTAAAAACGATAGAACAAAACAGCAGTAAGGTCATAAAAGTAAAGATTATTTTCCAGTCTCTCTCTGGACTTCTGCCCCAGTGAAAAAAATGCCAGTTTAACTTTAGGTGTTTTTTTGTTGTTTTTTGTTCTTCCATATTAGTTAAAAGCGTGAAGAGAAACCGTCATGCGTAGACGCCAGTCGGTACCCTCTTTGGATAAAGCTGTTTCGTCTATAAGCACTCTGTGCGGCAGGTTTTCCATAGCCTTAAGAAACGCAAGAGTGCTGGACCAAGAACCTTTTGTGGTTTCAATCGATATTTTAATAAGTTTTGGTTCAGAGGTTTTTTTGTCATCCAATTCCGAGACAGAAACTATTTTTGTCACGAGTCCCAGAGCTCGGCCAACCCCTTCAATGCTCTCAATCAAGGGCACTAGTTGGTCGTTTGTAAATACAATTGCTTCAAAAGCCAGAAGATCTGCGGTATTATTTTCCCGAAGAGTTTTAATTGATTCGATAATCTTTTCGTTCTGTGATTTCAAATCGGTTTCGTTTACAATTCTGGAAACTTCAGCATTCTTCTTTTTTATATCATAAATACCAAAAACCAATACTCCAATAAGAGCCCCGAGCACCAGGAAGAGAAGAATGTGTATTGTTTTTAGACCTTTATTCATCATATGGGTGAAAATTTTATCTGGAAATTGATGTCACGATCATTGGCAAGATCCGAGATTGGCAGAGTAACATCAGAAAATAGTTTTGAGTTACTAATGCTGTTTTCAAAACGGACCAAAGTTTGACGATCCGAAGCCGTGCCGCCAATTGAAAGTGTTATTTTATCTTTTGTTTTATTCCATGAAAAGTTTGTGATTTTTATTCCAGAAATTTTTAGACCGAGAATATCTTCAACAAAGACTGATGGTTTATCCTTATCAAGACTAGGGTCAAGAATCGCAACCTGCTTGTTTGTTTCCCTAAGCCAAGCTCGTAATTCATCCCCCTCGCCTTGGGAATTATTTTCTGTCGTGAGTTTTAGTCTTTCAAGCGCGTCGTGTTCTCGTCCATTTGAAAGAATGTAGGACGGCATCAGACCTATAATGGTTATAACAACAATTAAAATTAAAGACAGAAGAATTACTACCAGACGCCT
>CAYUOR010000006.1:0-27600 GCA_964446535.1 uncultured Candidatus Saccharibacteria bacterium
CCTTGGGAGGCCCGAACCGAGCATCTCCATCCACTGTCCATTAATTTTAGCCTCCATCTCGAAACTCGGATCCGTATAAGGAAAATTATGATCATAAAATCTAAATTCAACACCCTCTCCGAAAATACTTCTGGCAATTTCGCTTAAAACTCCCTTTAAGTCTTCCGGTGTCACAGTCTTTTTACTGTCAGGCGCGAGATATAAACCACCAATTTGATGAAAAACATTCATGTGCTTTCTATCTATTTCATCCTTGCGATAAACCTTGCCGTAGCATATTACACCGAGCTCCTCTTTTTCACTGATTCGTTTTTTTATATCTGGATGGTTCAGATAGTAGTACCACATAACAGTGTCGTGGGTACGAAGTATATAGTCGTCCGTTACGTAATAGGTGTCAGACCTTGATCTTGCCGGGTGTCCGGGGGGCATATTAAAAAGATCGAAAGTAACGTGGGTCGGTACAATTTCCGGAATCTTAATGACATCAAACCCCTTGAGACTCGCAGTTTTCAGGGTTCTTTCCACCACCTCCCGAAGCGGGCTCCCTATGGTTCTTGAAAGGTCGGGCAGAGCGATAAAACGCTTTAGGCGCTCGGATTCCGGGTCATGTTTTTTTTCCAGAGCGTTGAGAAGTTTTGATTCTTCTTCCGATTTAATAACTATGTTCTCAGGCATTGCCTTATGTTATGGTATAGTGGAAATTCTCGCAAATGACCGACGTTGGCACCATCATTCTATATGGTTCACTCTTTGTTTCCTTATTTTTCGAGGTTTTTCTCCTGATAACTTATCTTGAGGTCAGAGAAGAACTTGAGTTTGAATCAAACCATTTAGGTAAGGAAATAAGGAATTTTCCTCACGTTACAATCATTGTTCCGTGTTTTAACGAAGAACGAACGGTTTTGGCAACTGTGGCTTCTCTTAGGAATCTTGATTATCCGAAAGATAAGCTATCTATCATCATCGTTGATGATGGTTCTACTGACGGGACGGGGCACTTGATTGGAGGCCTGCCGCAGGGCGAAGGGATTAAGATTATTTCTAAACCTAATGGAGGTAAATATACGGCTCTTAACCTCGCCTTAAAAGAAGTTTCTTCCGAGCTTGTCGGTTGTCTTGATGCCGATTCCTATGCGAATCCGGATGCTCTAAAAAAAATTGTTCCTTTCTTTGAAGACAAAACTGTTATGGCGGTGACTCCGTCTATAAAGGTACATGAACCACGAAACGCCCTGCAACTTATCCAGAAGGTTGAATACAGTTGGGGAATATTTTTGCGTAGAATGCTCTCTTCTCTTGGAGCCCTCTATGTTACACCCGGACCATTTTCAATTTTCAGGACGGAGGTGCTGGTACGGCTCGGCGGTTATCGTCACGGGCATCACACCGAGGACCTGGAGCTTGCCCTAAGGATGCAGAAAAACCGTTTTAAAATCGTGAATTCCCACAGTGCCCATGTCTATACCTCAGCTCCGAACAGTATCGCCGGACTCTATAGACAGCGAGTGCGCTGGACATACGGTTTCTTGAATAATGTTCTAGATTATCGCGGTATGCTTTTTAATAAAAAATACGGCAATATCGGACTTTTCATCTTACCCATAGCCACTTTCTCTATTTTCTCCCTACTCTACATTGTTGGAAGAATCCTCTGGAATAATTTTTCAAAACTTTCAGATTTTATAAGCAATCTCGGCGCAATTGGATTCAATTGGAATCCATCAATTCCCTCTTTTGATTGGTATTTCTTAAACACCGGTGTCATTGCCTTTCTCACGATAACGACGGTCTTCATGTCGTTTGTAATTTTGTATCTTTCTCTTAAACTCTCTGATGGCAAGGCCAGACTTTCCAAGGGAGTTCTCTATTACCTTATCTTGTATATTTTTATAGCACCCCTGTGGCTAATAAAGGCATTATTTAATACCCTTTTCAATAGAAAGGTAAGCTGGCGATAGCTAGCTCAATATAAATGGTTGATTCACGAAAATATCTGATGACGTTTGTGATAACTACACTAATTTTTAGTACGGCTATTTTTGTATCAAAGATTCTTGGTGATAAGAAACTAGAAGATGTAAGAACAATTGAAAATCGCGTTGCCATAGATATTCTTTCTTCCGAAACACAGTTTGCTCTACTTGAAGAAACTTCTTGTTCTGATATTGGTCCGGGATTTTTATCAAAGGAGCTTGGCACCCTGGGTGAAAGATTAGACTACGCCGAGAATCAAACGGAACTTAATTTACAGGATCTGGAATACTTAAAACGCTCTTACTTTCTTCTTGAGATCAAGGATTATCTTTTGATGAAAAGATTAACGGAAAAATGCGGTATTAGACCCACCTTTATACTTTATTTTTATTCTACCAACGAGTATTGCGACGAGTGTGAGCGCATGGGCTTTGTTTTAACAGCATTGCGCAACAAATATCCAGAACTCAGGGTTTATTCTTTTGATTATCGCTTTGATCTTGAAGCGATAAAAACGCTGATTTCTATATATAAAATAAAACCAGAACTACCCGCCTTAATTATCAATGGCAAGCTCTACCACGGTTTCTACTCGATGGAAGAACTCGAGGAGACAGTGCCTGCTCTCAAGGCTCTATCCGAAGAATCAAGCACTTCTTCCAATTCCAAAATTCGTTGAGCCGGGAAGAGGACTCGAACCTCCGACCTGAGCTTTACAAAAGCCCTGCTCTACCAACTGAGCTATCCCGGCAACTCGTCTACTTTAACTCTTTTTTGTCCTCCTGAGAACTGTCTTCTAGATAATCGTTTATCTCTCCCCCGCCTTTCTCAACCTCCGACATGCTCTTAAAAAATTCAGAGATACCATCGGGTTTTTTTATCAATCTTGAATCACGCATGCGCCCCATATATTCAGCACGCCTTTCATTTATAAAGGCGACTGATTTATTTATAAAATTTTTTGAACGCATGGGAACCTGCTTAGTTAGAAGAAAGAGAGCTCTTTCTTTGCCACTCGAATAAGTGTCTAGGGCCTTGTGCCAGAGCTCTCGTACCCTTATGTCTCCCTTAGAAATCGCACTTAATATAAAAAGCGACTTTTTACGCCTTTTCTCAATGCTTTTGGCAGTAAGAAGAACAAGGATCGACAAACCAGATATGGCAAATATTGCTATAAGCGTCATTTGGGGCGTTTAATTCTAATCCAAGGAAAAACGCACAAAGCGGCCAAGCTCTGTTCGTTCTCCAAACTTCTGAACAGTATTGTTTATAATATCTTTTATTTTCAGATTGGGATCTTTTATAAACGGCTGGTCTAAGAGTTCTTCCCAGCTTCCTGGATTCATCGCCGCTATATGCATACCTATTTCTCTTGCGACCGACCTAAATTCAGGATTTTTTGAAACAAAGTCTGTCTCGCAGAGAAGTTCTACCATCACGCCAACTCTGTCACCGGCGTGAACATAAGAAGCGACAACCCCGGACTTAAGCTCCCGGTCACTTTTTTTTGCGGCAATTTCGCTTCCTCTCTTTCTTAAAAGTTCGATTGCCTTGGTCTTATCGCCACCCGCCTCCTCCAGCGCCTTCTGGCACTGCATAACCGAAAGGCCAGTTTCTTCTCTTAGGGTCTTAATTTCTTCGGTTGTAATTTTCGTCTTTGACATTATTCTTTCTTTGTTTCTTTTTCGTTCTTGGCTATTTCTCTACCTCGCTTATAAGCAAGTACTAATTCTCCCAGAACAAAACTAATAGTTTGTCTCGAGGCATCATTACCAGGAATGGCATAATCAACTTGATGCAAATTAGAATCGGAGCTGGCCAAGGCCACGACCGGAATACCCATCTTACGAGCTTCGGCAACAGCTATATATTCTTTTTTGGGGTCTGCAACAACAAGGAATTTTGGTAATGTTTTTAGAGCTGAAAGCCCTCCGAAATATACTGTGAGCTTCTCGATTTCTCTGTCAAAAAGCAGGCGCTCTTTTTTGGTGTATTTGCCGAGTTCTCCCCTCTCTCGTTGGGTTGTGAGTTCTTCTAGGCGGGCAATACGTTTTTTTATCTCATTAAAATTTGAAATCGTACCGCCAATCCACCGCCCCGCTACAAAGGGCATTTCAAGTTCTCTACCAGCTCTCGTCACCGCTTCTCGTGCCTCACTTTTGCCGCCGACCCAGAGCCCCAAGACCTTTTCCTTCCCCTTCTCTTCTAAAAAGGAAAGCGCCCTCTCAAGTTCTTTGCTTGTTTTTTCCAGGTCAAATATTTCTATATTGTTTTTAACACCAAGAATGTAGGGCTTAACTGAAGGGTGGCGACGCGATTTAACGAGGCCGAAGTGGGCTCCAACCGAAAAAAGGGCGTCAACCACGCCTTTTTTCTCATTTTTTGAAGTGTCTTTTATTTTTTCCACAGTCCAGAGATTCTAGCAAAAAAGCCCTTATGAGACAACCGCGCCCGCTACTGCCCCTCCCTCTTCAAAGGATTCCACTATTGAGTCAATTTCTCCAGCAAATATTTTTTCTATATTGTGCCAGGATTTTTTTATACGGTGGTCAGTTACTCGGTCTTGCAAGATATTATATGTGCGTATTTTTTCAGAGCGATCCGCGGTACCAATCTGACTTTTACGATCAAGTGAATGGCGCTTCGCCTCTTCTTCTTCTTTCATAACTTCAAGTTTTGCCGCAAGGATTCTCATGGCATTTTCCCTGTTTTTAAGCTGGCTCCTTTCTGCAGTGGAGCGAACATCGATACCAGTCGGCTTATGTATGATTCTTACCGCGGTTTCAACCTTGTTGACATTCTGCCCGCCCGCCCCTCCGGAACGAGAAAACTCAACCTCTATGTCTGAAGGTTTTATTTCTACAGTGGTTTTTTTCCTAATTGGTAGGATGGCTACCGAGGCGGTAGAGGTGTGAACTCGACCAGATTTCTCAGTTTCTGGAACCCTCTGAATGCGATGAACACCGGTTTCGTGTTTAAGTTTTTTAAAAACGTTTACTCCTTTTATCTCGAGCGCCGCCTCTTTAAAGCCGCCGATTGATGTTTCGGAAGCATATAAAATCCTGGCTCCCCAATTGTGTTTTTTTGCATAAAACATATACATATGAGCTAATTCTTTGGCAAAAAGCGCCGCCTCTTCACCGCCGGCTCCGGCTCGCACCTCGAGAATTATTTCATTCGGTAGATCCGCACTTTCGGAATTGTCTTCTCCAGAAAGAATTTTTTCCATTTCATCTACTAGCATCTGTCGGCTTTCCACATCATTTTCCGGCAAAGTCAAAAAGGTCTGCGCGAGATACGCTGTTTTCGGATTATTTTTATATCGCTCTATATCGAAACTCACTTCTTCTTAGCTTTGGCCCGCCTTTCTTTAAAGCGCTCAACTCGACCAGCGGTGTCGAGGATCTTCTCCTGCCCAGTGTAAAACGGGTGTGTGGCGGAAGAAATCTCTATTCGAAAAACTGGGTACTCTTTCTTATCTTTTTTAGCCTTGGCAGTATCTTTGGTGTTTACGGTTGAAGGAATAATAAATTCCGTGCCGTCGGAATTATCAATAAAAAGCACTGGCCTGTAATTTTTTGGATGTATTTCCTTTTTCATGTCCGAGTACTATATCAGGAAATTAGAGTCCGCGCAAGAAATCGATATCACGTTGAATAGTAGAAGCTCTCTCCATCACTCTAACGCCATAACTTAGGCCCACATTGGCTCTGCCATTGGTATAGCAATTTTTCCCCGAATAATAACGACAAGCTGCAGTGCGTTCGTTGGTGAAATCTTGGCTCGAGGCGCCAAGTTCGCCTAAAAATATGGCGGAAGCCATAATTGCGTCGGACGGATTCCATGGGTCGGGTGTAGTTGTTCCGGTCGCGCGAGCAATCTTTTCCACCATCAGGTTCCAAGTTGAGGGAATAAATTGAGCAGGACCCATAGCACCGCCATAGCCGAAGGTAGCAGAAACGGGGCAAGAAACCCTTGTCTCGTGCGGGTCTCTACCCAGGTTTCTTAAAATACTTTCCAAAAGCGGCAAGTCCCGCGAGGGATGTATACCGTTTGAGAAGACTGTACCACTATTAACACTCCTCGTCTGACCGCTTGAAAGATTTATGATAACGCAGGAACCAACATTGGCACCAAGATTGGACTCTTGCTGAAGGATTGCCAGGATAAAGGCCGGCCTCACTCCTGTTTTAACACTTGCCGCTTCGGCATACTGGAGCGCCGTACCGAAAGGAATTGCCACCGCGTCTCTTAGGGGAAAGAGCACAGATCTAATCTGCGCAGCCTTGGCTTGTCTGTCACGAAGCACTTGCTCGTAAGTTTTCTCTTTCGTCTGGTTTATAGCTAAAAGGTTTTTCTTTTCTGCTTGGTCTATTTCCACTTGTTTTTTGGAATTCTCCAGCGCCGCCCGGGCCGCCGCCTCCTGCTCTTTCTTTTTATTGAGTGCAGTTTTCTCTGCCTCCGTCAAACTTTTAACCTCGCGCAATTCATCAAAGAGCGCCGCCAAGGCCTTCTCTGTTGAGGCATAGGTGTCTAAATCAACGAAAAATTGCGAGAGATTTTTTTCGGAGAGAACGGCTTCAACTAGCGAATAAGAAGTGATGTCGTTTGTTTTTTTCAGAATATCACCAAGCGCCTTTTTACCGCGAGCTAGACGTTCTTCAAGAGATAGAATTTGCGATTGTTTTATTGCAATATCTTTCGTTAAATTGTTTATGGCAATATTCTTTGCCTTAATATTGGCTTGAGCAGCATTTATCTTTGCCGTGAGTGCCGCAATATCACGGGTGAAGGAGGCGCTATCCTGTTTAGTCTTATTTAAAATCTCTGTCCATTCTGCAATTTCTTTATTACACGCCTCAAGCTCTGCTTCGAGCTGTGCGCGACTTTTACCCCCAACTTGGTCGGTGCAGGCACTTTGTGCTAGAGCGAAATCTTTTGGCACGAAAAATAACCCAAATATTAATAAAACGGGTAAAAATTTCACGAGCGAATTAAGTCTCGCTTGTGTCTTTTGTCGCGGGAGCGGGCTCTGTCTCTTTTGTTTCATCAGTTTCTTCTTTGCCCTTCTTTTCGACTTCAATTTGTGTAAGGTCAATTGGTGCCGATTCCTCTTCTTTTTCCTCTCTTGGTGCCGATACCAACGCCACAACCTCATCTGGATTCTCTTTTAGAGTTACCCCTGACGGCAGAGCAATGTCTTTAGCCAAAATTTGATCATTGAAATTTACCATTGAGCTAATGTCAGCCTCAATCCCGTGGGGTAAATCTTTCGGCATGGCTTCGACTTTCAGCTTGTGCAGAACTTTGACCAAAGTGCCACCAAGCTCTTTAATTGCCGGAGAGATACCAACGAATTCAATCGGTAACTCAACCTCCACTTTGTGACCTTTTTCGAAGACATAGAAGTCGGCATGTCTGGGTGCACCCGTTACTGGATCAAGGTCAACATCCTGGATAAGGCTTTCTTTGACTCCCTCTGGAGTCTCTAAACTTATGACGCTATATTCGCCCGCCTCTTTCCATACCTTCAAAAAGGCTATTTTAGGCACGGCAATGGCGGTAGATGCCTCTTTTTTACCGTAAAAGACTGCGGGCACCTTACCCGCTTTTCTGACCAATTCTGGCTTTATTTTTGTATCCCGTATTTCCGCCTTTAAAGTAAGCATCTCCCCATTCTACTCGATAGCAATGTGATTTTCAAGATATTCTAGCGTGACGCTAACCTTTTTACCCGGGTTGAAAATATTTTTGGGATCAAATATTTCTTTGGTTTTCCTAAATAGCTCAAGCGTCTCCGGCTTATACATTTTGTATAAGTAGGGCGTACGCACGATGCCGTCATTATGCTCCCCGGTTATGGAACCTCTGAATTCAGAGACTAAAGAATAAACTTCCTCACCCACCTTTTTTATGACTTCAATATTTTTTCTGTCTCTCATATTCATCAACGGTATAATGTGAAAATTGCCGTTACCGGCGTGCCCTGCTACGGTGTAGGTCATCTTATATTTATCAAGAATCGCTCTCATTTTAGGTAGGAATTCTGACATATCTTGGGGGCGCACGACAACATCGTCCACGAATGGCGCAGTTCTAGCGCCGTAAACATGTTTACGTAATAGATTGAAACTTTCGCGTCTGATTGTCCAATATTTATTGGATTCCTCTTCAGAAAAAGTTTTTCTTGAAACAACCTTAAAGGGGTGAACAATTTTTTCAAGCTCATCCATCTTTTTGTCTATCTCGGCAATTGTTTTACCGGCATATTCAACCAAGACAATAAGACGCGGGATTCCCCCGCGGAGCATCATAAAGAATTCTGGTACAAAAGATAAAAGCAATGAGACAAAATGTTTGACGTGCATATTTTTTAGAATTTCTGGGAAAAACTTGAAAGCAAGTTTCATTGTTTCGTCATCGTAAGACTCTATACTTTCCGGATTTGTCGGGAGAATGGCGTTTACAAGCTCGGCTATGCCCCTTGGGTCGTGTAGGAAGATGACAAAAAGTTTTGAGGCGGGCTCTATGGGAACAAGTCGAAGTTTTGCTTCTGTGATAATACCCAAAGTACCCTGGGATCCCACTATAATTTTATTAAGATCAAAGATTTTTTTGCCATTATTATTTGAAAATACGTTCCATAAATAATATCCGGCAGAGTTTTTCGAAACTTTGGGCCTGGCTTCTTCAAGCAACTCTCTGTTTTCCTCAACCAGATTGAATACACGGCGGTAAATATCTCCTTCAAAATCGTTTTGTGCCATTTTTGCCCCGAGCTCTTCTTCTGTAAGAGGCTTAACAGTGTACTCATTGCCGTCAGAAAAAATAACCCTTGTTTCCAGAACAAAGTTTTCCATTTTACCGTAGTGGAGAGTCTTTTCTCCGGCACAGTTGTTACCAAGCATTCCTCCCAGGGCACAAAGTTCCTTGGAGGCTGTATAGCAGGGTAAAATCAAGCCCCTTTTGAGTGTTTCTTTCTCGAAATTTCTGTAGAAAACACCGGGTTCTACTACTGTGCCAGTCTCTTTAACTTCGCCAATTTTTGTAAAATATTTTGTTACATCAGCCACGATAGACTCGGTTAGGGGTCCACCAGACATATCCGTACCAGCCGCCCGTACTGTGACACTTTCTCGCCCGTTTTCACCAACCCACTTGATAAGCGCCTTAAGATCGTCAGTGTTTTTCGGAAAAACAACAAGCTTCGGTTTTACCTTAAAGAGGCTGGCATCCTTGCTGTAACGATCAAGAATTTTTTCGTCGTCGAGCACCTCGCCTTTTAAAATAGCTCTTATCTCCTCCGCAAGCTTCATAAGTTGTTAAAAAGTTTTAACTTTGCCGTCACTACCTCTTTCATATTTTTTACCCCTTCGGCCATAAACTTGTACGGCGCCACTTCCTCTGATCGAATTCCTTCCTCAATACCTTTTTTATAAGCAACCCTGATTTCCGTGTTAATGTGAACAATTCTCACACCTGCCTCTATGGCACCTCTTATATCTTCGTCACTATTTCCCGAAGCGCCGTGAAGAACCAAAGGTACATTTACAACTTCGGCAATTTCTTTTATACGCTCGATGTTGAGCCTCGGCTCCCCTCCTTTGACCATACCGTGAATATTGCCGACTGAAGGAGCTAAAAGATCAATACCAGTAGCTTCAACAAATCTTTTAGCATCTTCCGAACTTGTCTGGGTCTGGGCCGATACTCCTTCCGGTATTTTTTCTAGAATCTTTGAAGATTGACCGATAAAACCAAGCTCGGCTTCTACCAAGGTTTTTCCACCCTTGGCCCTTGCGTAGGAGACGCACTCTTTGGTGAGTTTTACATTTTCTTCATATGATTTTGCGGCGCAGTCTATGATTACCGAATCGAATCCGGCGTCTATGGCTAATTTAGCCTTTTCGACGGAATAGGTATGATCGGCATTTAGAAAAACTACCCGCCCCCCATCTCTTTCAGCTCTGGCAAGAGCCGCAACCGCTTCAAGGCCGATAAAATCTCTTTCACCCTCGGAAACACCGATAATTACCGGTACGCCAAGAGTTTCAGCCACTTCCGTGCAGGCTCGGAAACCTTCTGAGTCGGAAATATTGAAGTGGCCGATGGCGACCCTATGATTAGCTGCCCAATTAAGCGCTTCGCGCAAGTCTTTCATCACTTTTATTTTAGCATGATATAATTTTTCTTATGCATGATTTCCTAGCTATCGGCGACACCGTAACAGACGCCTTCATAAAACTAAAAGATGCCAAGGTCCACTGTGATATTAATCAAGAGCACTGCACAATCACGATGGCTTTCGGTGACAAGATTCCTTTTGAATCGGTTGAAGTGGTAAGGGCGGTTGGCAACAGCGCCAACGCTGCAGTTGCCGCTTCGCGCCTGGGTCTGTCTTCGGCTCTGGTGACTAATATTGGCGACGATGAAGAAGGCGCGAAGTGCCTGGAACATTTAAAGGGAGATGGAGTCTCGACCGAATATGTAACAGTTCACAAGGATAAAAAGACAAACTATCACTATGTCCTTTGGTATGAAAACGACAGAACTATCCTCATCAAGCACGAGGCGTACGAGTATAAATTTCCAGACCTTAAAGAGCCAAGGTGGCTTTACCTCTCTTCTCTCGGAGCCGGCACCGTCGACTACCAGAAAGAAATTGCAAAATGGCTTGAAGCGCACCCAAAAGTAAAACTTGCCTTTCAGCCCGGAACTTTTCAGATTAAACTCGGGAAAGACGAACTCAAAGACATTTATAAAAGGGCTCAAATATTTTTTTGTAACGTTGAAGAAGCCGAAAGAATTTTGGGTGTTCAGAGTGTTAAAATTAATGACCTTTTAAAACAGATGAAAGCGCTTGGTCCAGAAATCGTGGTTATAACAGACGGACCGAAAGGTGCCTATGCTTTTGACGGTGAAAAAGCTTGGTTTATTCCGGTATACCCGACCAAAGACGAACCGTTTGAGCGCACAGGTGCTGGTGACGCCTTTGCCTCCACTACGGTTGTTGCCCTGGCTTTAGGCAAAGATTTGCCAACGGCTCTTGCTTGGGGCGCGACAAATTCCATGTCGGTCGTAAATAAAGTCGGCGCCCAGAAAGGGCTACTTAGTCGCGAAGCGCTTGAGGACTATTTAAAGAAAGTGCCGGAATTTAAAGCGGAGGAGGTTAAATCTTAACGACCAAGGACTTTTTCTACTGCTTTTAGAATATCTTTTTTACCCATACCGTAGTGCTCGATGAGTTCGTCCGGAGTACCTGATTGACCGAATTCATCTCTGACCCCAATAAATTCAGTCGGTACAGGAAAATTTTCAGCCAGATATTCGGAAACGGCACTACCCATACCACCCGCTATTTGATGTTCCTCCACCGTTACCAGGCGCTTAGTTTTTTTTGCCAGGGCGAGAATCGCTTCTTTATCTAAAGGTTTTATGGTTGAAAGATTAAGAACCTCTGTTTCAATCCCTCTTTGCTCCAATTCTTTCGCGGCACTGAGTGCTCTATGAAGAAGAGCTCCTGTTGCAATAATTCCCACTTGAGGATTTTTTGAGTGCCAAACTGTTAAAGCTTTGCCGATTGCAAACGGAGTGTCTTTTGTGGTCATTACAGGTGTTTTTTCCCGTGCCAGGCGGATATAGACTGGAGTACCCGTATTAACGCTTGCCAAGGTCGCTTTCTTGGCTTCTACAGAGTCGCAGGGAGAAAGTACTATCATTCTCGGAATTGCTCTCATGATGGCAATATCTTCTATTGCCTGATGCGTGCCGCCGTCTGGACCGACCGAAATACCCGCGTGGGAACCGGCAATTTTTACCGGACGGTTGTTATAGCAAATTGTTGTTCTGATTTGTTCCCAGTTTCTACCTGGAGAAAACATCGCATACGAACTAATAAAAGGAATTTTGCCCATAGCGGCCATGCCACTTGCGACCGAAGCGAGGTTTTGTTCCGCAACACCTATTTGCACAAATCTGTTTGGGAACTTCTCGGCAAAAAGATTCATCTTTGTTGACTCCGTCAGATCGGCACAAAGACCCACGACAGATATATTTTTCTCCCCCGCTTCAAGTAAACCCTCGCCGAAACCCTGGCGAATAGGAACCTGCTCAACATTTTTATCAAAAACTTTTTCGTTTAGTTTTAGCTCCGAATTTAACATTCTATTGATGTTCGCTCCTTATCTTGCCGCCAAGAGTACGCAAGTCGCTAAGGGCCACCTCCGCCTGCTTGTCAGCCGGCACCTTGTCGGTAGGACCCTTACCGGGGGGGTTGCCGTGCCAGCGATAATCGCGCTCAAATTCCGGCACACCCTTCCCCGCTATAGTGTGGGCGATAATCATCGTTGGCTTACCCACAACCGACTTCGCGGCGTTAAAAGCATCCGCGATTTCTTCTATATTGTGACCGTCTATTTCAATGACATGCCAGTTCCAGGCGCGCCACTTATCGGATAGGGGTTCCAAGGGCATTATATCTTCAGTGTAACCGTCTATCTGAATATTATTTCTGTCTATAACTGCGGTTAGGTTTGAGAGTCGGTTTTTACCGGCAAGCATCGCCGCTTCCCAAATCTGTCCAGATTCAAGTTCACCGTCTGAAAGTAGAGCGTATATACGACGGTCACTCGTCAGACCGTGGTCAATTCTATCGGCGAGGGCCATACCAACGGCCTGCGAGAGCCCTGAAGCCAAAGGACCCGAACTTGTCTCAAGAGCGGGTAAAAAATCTCGATGCGGATGACCCTGTAAACGAGAGCCAAATTTACGCAAAGTTTTTAATTCCTCAACCGGAAAATAACCAGCGTGGGCCATAGTTGAATAAAGTACGGGGCAAATATGACCGTTTGACAAGACTACTCTGTCGCGCTCTGGCCAATCAGGATTTTTCGGCTCATGGCGAAGGGTGTGGAAGAAAAGGACAGTAAAGATGTCAGCCATATCAAGGGGGCCGGCCGTATGACCGGAACCGGCGGCGATAAGCGACTCAATCAGTGAAATTCTGATGTTGTTCGCCCTCTCTTCTAACTCAATTATTTTTTCGTCAGTGAGTTCCATAGTTCATTGAAACCGGAGCCGACGATAAACCTGTCGGCACCAGAGGTTTTTACTCTTTCCCAGTTTTCCACCTTGATTCCCCCATCTAGACTAATGACCACTTGAGGAAATTTTTTCTTAACACTTTTAATTCTATCAAAAATTCTCTCGTCAAAGGGATAACCCTGTTTTCCGATTTTTGCAATTGACATCAAGTGTAAAAAATCAATCATTGGAACATATGGAAAGACTTTTGCTAGAGGCACGTCAAGCTCTACGGCTAAGCCGATTTCTACCCGATTTTTTAAATTAAAAATCCGCTCGTTCAATTTATGAACAATTACTTTGTTAGCCCCCCTACTTGCCCAAAGCTCGGCTCTGTCATCAATATCCTTTGACATGATATGAGCTTCAAAAGGTGTTTTTATTTCAGTAAAAATGTCTTCGTCTAATACATCTACGTGAATAAGTTCTATCTCTTTAGGGACAAGGGCAAGTTTTTTTGAAAAATCTTCTTCGTCTTTAGGTAAAATTGCCGGGATGATTAAATCATTCATGAATTCGTGCCATTTTTTCAAGACGTCTTTTATGGCGCTCAATTGGTACAAAAGGTATATCAAGCCATTCTTTCACCGCCTGTTTCATTTCATCTTCTGTTATAAAACGCGCACCAAGTGAGAGAACATTTGCATCATTGTGCTCACGCGAAACCCTGATTATAGAAAGTCCCTCTTCCTGAACAATACTTTGGCGAGCGCCATAATAAACTGCCGCCCGAACACCACTGAATTTATTTGCCGCCATAGCCTCACCTTGGCCGGAACCGCCAAAAATTATTCCTCTCAACTCATTTGGTCGCTGGGAGACCTCGCGTGCCAAAGGAATTATAAAATCTGGATAATCATCGGCTTCGTTGTATTCAAACGCCCCCCTGTCTTCAACATCATGACCAAGTTCTTTGAGGTAAACTTTAAGCTTCTCTTTCAAACCAAATCCCGCGTGATCTGAGGCGATGAGTATTTTCATATCACTTTATTTTACTCCCAAGTTTAATTACATGGCTAAGCAATGTGTGACAATATCCACTCTCGTTGTCGTACCAAGCCAGAACTTTGACCAAGTTGCCTCCGACGACTCTGGTAAGACTAAGGTCAGCTATAGAGCCATAGGGACTGCCCAGGATGTCGGATGAAACCAGCTCCTCTTCGGTTGTTGTAAAAACGCCTTCCCATCTTTTTTCCTTCGCTGCTCTTTTTAAAATTTCATTAATTTCCTCCGTACTAGTCTCCCTTTTAGCAAGAAATGTTACATCGACAATTGAACCCGCTGGCACAGGAACACGCATAGAAATACCGTCAAAGAGCCCTTTTAGTTTTGTAAAAGCTTTGGTGACAGCAATAGCAGCACCAGTTGAAGACGGCACAATGTTTTGCGCTGCAGCCCTGCCCTCGCGCCAACCTCTTTTAGCCGGACCGTCAACGATTGCCTGAGAAGCTGTGTAGCCATGAGTTGTATTCAATACGGCTTTTTCTATTCCGACGCTTTCATCAAGTATGGCGATTAAAGGGCTGCCGGCATTAGTAGTGCAGGAAGCGTTTGAAGTAATAAGACACTTTTCGAGGCGCTCTTCATTAATTCCCATTAATACCGTATCCCCTTCAACGCCGGGGACGGGGTCATCTTTCATTGGGGCGGTGACGACAACACGTCGAGCCCCAGCATCAAGGTGCGCTTTAGCTCCGGCATAGCTGGTGAAAAACCCGGTTGATTCCACAACAACATCAACATCTAAATCTTTCCATGGAAGTTTCGACGGATCCTTTTCTGAGAAAAACTTAATCTCCTTGCCACTCACAACCAGACTCTCTTTTTTAACTTCAATATTCAAATTACTTCTGCCGTAAACCGTGTCGTATTTAAGAAGGTAGGCGATGTTGGATAGGTCTCCTAGGTCGTTTATACCAACCACTTCAAGTTCCTTCCGTCCTATAGCGAGTTTAAAGAATGCCCTTCCAATTCTTCCTGCTCCGTTTATTGCGACTCGTGTTGCCATGTTATTTTTATTGTACCACAGAGCCAATTCTGATTTCGTGCCGGTCGGCAAAACCAGCTGGCACCTCTAGCACGTACTTCGCTGGCTGGGTAGAAGTAAATGTTTTTGGAAAAGTGTTTGGAGAGACATTTTTTTCTATCCAAACCACAAGAGCGTCCTCATCAATCCAAATAATATCTATCGGGAATTTCATGTCTTTCATCCAAAAGTTATATGAACCAGAAGCATCAAAAACAAAAAGCATTCCGGTTCCAGGTAGGAGGGCTTCTCTACCGGAAAGCCCGAGACTTCTCTCTCTGTCGTTATCAGCAATTTCTACTCTTACATCAACGCCACCCACCTTCAAAACTCCGTCTTCCTGACCGGTAGTCCTAGGGCTTTTTAGAAAAAGGAATATTGAACCTATAATCACCACCAATCCAACTACCAGGAAAAAAAAATTCTTCATCACTTAATTATAACCCGCTAATAAAAAACAAGGCTCCGTCCAATAAGGACGGAGCCTTGTTATAACTCCCAAAAGGAATTTACATTGATCTCCTATCGTTTCGCGGTTCCAAGGGGCGAGCTACGTTAACGGTGAGTTTTCTACCTTCAAACTCCTGACCGTTAAACATCTTAATTGCCTCCTGGGCCTCATTGTCATTTGACATTTCAACGAATCCGAAACCTTTGCTTCTGCCGGTCATCCTATCGATAATAATCGAAACGGACGAAACAGAACCAGCCTTTTTGAATAAATCGCCAAGGGCGGCTTCTGTCGTGGCATAAGGAATGCCTCCGACGTATAGCTTTGTTGCCATCTTTTTTGCGCCGACAATTATTTTAACGATGTAAGTGTCGGACCTATCTCATCTCGCGCTCTCTTTCGGGCTTAACCTAAAGTAACCTCTCAACGAGAACCTTACACTGGCGCTATTATGCACGAAAGTTATTATTTTGTCAAAACCCCCTTCTCCTCCCAATCAATGAGTAGTTTGGCGACCCTAACTCTGAATCTCGGTGTCCAGTCTCTCAGTTTGAAATTTCTTCCAACTGTTTTATCTTGTGGCTGCCTTGGAAGTTTCTCCCCAAAATAAAGTTTTTTTGCCACCTCAAGATAAAGTTCTTCAGCCCGTCTATTTAAGTCTCGGAATGATTCTCGGGGAGGTTTGGCTAAATCCATAGTGATGGTTCCAATAATATCTCCCGTATCAACTCGAGCTTCCACATGATGCACAGTTGCACCAAGGCGTTTGGGTTCTAATAAGAGAGCATATTGATTTGCCACAAAACCTCTGTAATAAGGGCACAAGCCCATGTGAAGGTTAATTGCCTCTTTGGCCGTAGCAATGATTTCTGGTTTTACTATGGTGTTACTCCAAATTACCAAGAGTTTCGGAGATACTTTTCTTAACACTCTAAGCGTTTCTTCGTCATTGTGGGACTCTACTTCAAGAATTTTTACGGGAAACTTGTCCCCATAATTTCCTAAAGTATCTCTGACTCTAAAATAACTTAGCGCCACTCTTTTTCTTTTGGAGAGTCGCAGAATTACTGCACACCAAAGCTCAACTAAAATATTTTTTATCCCACCAATTCTGTAAAAATTTTTAATCTGCTCCGAAAGAGGCTGAGTTTTTTTCTTCCTCCTTTGCATTATTACAAGCGCTACCTTCCCTCCTGTCACCTCGTTAAGTTTGCCTGCAAACTCCAGACGGCCATCCTCCGGTATGGTCAAAACCACAATACTCATATCTTGTGTGCTGTTTTATCAACCCAAATCTTTAATTTATCCCAATATTTCGCTCTTAAACCGAGAAACTCAATTCCTAAGAGGAAGAAAAAACCGAGAGGCGTGAACGGAGTTACAAGAGAGAGAAACCCTATAAGAATAAAAATAGTGCCCAAAGCTTTACCAATTTTCGGATTTCTTTCCCAAAACTTTTTCGGACTACTTTCTTCCACAATGCTATACATTCTATCAAATTTTTTAAATTAAAAACGCCTCGAGGTAAACTCGAGGCGTTTAGGAACCATTCAGTTCTTTCTCTTCGCCATTATTCGACCGTGATAGCCGTTGCCAGGAACGATGACGACGTTGTAACTTCTCAGAATCTCACCGATATCAACTCTGAAGTTTACTGCCGCCATCATTATCGCATCGCGCCGTGCCCGATCCTCGGTCAAACGCCGGCTCGGACCACCGTAGTAAGCGGCGACGGCGTATCCGGGGATTTCTTCGAATCCGTCAAGATTCGGAATTGTCCCCGGTTCGCAAATGGGCACCATAGTTTTCGGTATAAGAACATCGACTTCCGAACCGCCGATTTCGAACATATCCGCTCCTTTAGCCAAAGAACCAATCTACTATAAGTATAACACAATAATTGTTATACGTCAATTAGGTCGTGTGAACAATTATTCTATTACGCTTACAATTTGAGCCGTGAAAGAGGGGGCCACTTTCCAGCCAAATTTTGCGGACAAATTATTTATAACAACACCGGCATTACCCTCCTCCGCCTTTACGACACTCTTAGCGAAAAAGTCGTCGTAATTAAAACAGATTTTGGTATTGGTGTAGTCATGACTTTGGTCAAGTTTCGGCAGACTAGCCAAACTTCCGGAATCAAGACGACTCAAGCAAACGACACTTCTGCCCGTCAAATACTCAACGTCGTAAAACCCTCTTAAGACCAACTGACCAGTGAATTCGACCGTAAAGTTGTCTGGAGAAACAAGTTTTGATTGCTCGCCAGCCAAGATTTTATAAACCTTGAGTGAACCGAACGAGTCACCAACCTTTAGGGCTCGAAATACTTCGTCCAGTCTTGGCTCACCAAGTTTTGTGAATTTAACCGAACGAACTATTTGTCTTAATAAAATCTCGTCAGATTCTTTAAGCGCTGCGAAACCAAGTGCCACCCCACCCGTTCTTAGTGAGTATCCGAGAGAATATCCGGCAAACCAGGCATCTTTCTGCCAGGTGTAGTTTCCGATAAGTTCTGTCTTTGAATCAGCTAGTCGTCTGTCCAGCAAATATGACGGCACGTTGTCGTTTGCTATTTCACCGTTGGCTGTTGTGAAAACAGCACCAAAACGCACGGCCGTAACACCACTAGGACCAACGATACTGCCGAGGGACGTAACGCTATACCCTTCCGGATATTCGAATGTAAAACCATATTTCTTATCAGAATGGGTCTTAAGGGCCGTTTTTACCGAAGTCTGCGTTGAGGAAGGTTTTTTTGTGCTGGGGGCCGTGGAGGGGGCGGTACTCTCCTCTGACGATTGAGGGGATTCATTTGGAGACACAGTATCAATATTTTCAGATCGAGAGGCAAAACTAATCAGAAGAACTAAAGCGACTAAAATTAGAAGTACTATAAACCTGCTTTTATTATTCCTATACCAATTTTTCATGCCGCCAGTATAACACTATTGACATTTATTGCCACGAGAGGAGAATGAGCAGAGAGTTCTTTTACGTACTCAAGGAGGTTAAAGTGAGAACCTTTGTCAAAAGGGCCATTTTGTGCGTCCTTGCGCTTTTGCTTCTCAGTTTTGCCATCGAACCACTTTCCGCTGAAGAATACGTGGTCGAGAATGGGAAAATCACACTCCCGCGCACCATTATTCGCGGTAACTACGCCGACGTCATCGCCAAACAGGAAATCCTCAGGATGGAATTCGTGCGGGAAATTGAGGAATCTCCTTACGAAGTGGAAGACGTTGTTTTCCAAACAACGGAAGACGGATTCATAGACCTACTTTTTCCGAAGTTCTCGCCGAAGTTCAAGACGACGCAAAGCCAGTACCGTGTTCTTGCCTTCGTTCGCGGGGACAAGGAGATGGAAATATACGAAAAGTCTGGCAGCGCCGCCTTCATCGCTACGGTTCTGAGAAGTGATGAGGCGCTTATCAAGGCGCCAGTTCTTACCATGAAAATCGGTGGTCGGAAAGTGCCGATACTCATCTTGGTGAAGACAAGATCTCTTCTCATAAGTACCTAAACTTAAAGCCCCGATGTCACATCGGGGCTTTCGTTTAAAAGAAAAGAGGCGATTAAATCGCCTCTTTGAAAACTGAATGAATGCGCTCACCGCTAATCCTCGGTTGACGGGAGAACATAGTTGCCAGTAACAACCCTGCGCTCCCCCTTCTCTGCCGATCTAATGAGCTCGAACGGGTCGAAAACCCTTTCAATCTTGCCGAGATACCTTTCACGGTAAATTTTGGCATGAAAAACCGGTAGCTCATCATCTTCAAGTTTTTCGCCAAGTCCTTTGAGTGGTGAGCCGTAACCGTCGTGGTTGATGAACGTGTCGAGTGAGAGCGTTCGGAAACCTCGACGAGCGTACTCCTTCTCCCACTTCTCCCACTTGCGGAGAAGTCCAGCGAAACCGTAACACTCACCATAACAGATGTAACTTACGGCGGTGCCGAAAATGCTTCCTGCGTCGACGTAACGATTTTCTACCGCTTCATCGCTCAGCAATTTCCTAAAGAACATAATCACTCCCTTGTTCGGTTGACGAAAAAAGTCTTACAGGAATATAAGTTTTCTATGCTCAAAAGTCAATTTTGGCGGAGGCGGAGAGATTCGAACTCTCGAGAGCTTGCGCCCTACACGCTTTCCAAGCGTGCGCACTAGACCACTATGCGACGCCTCCTTAATTTGTATAAGTTAGCAAACTTTTAGGAAATTTCCGAATATTTTACAACCCTGTTTCGTCCGCCGTGTTTCGCGGCATACAGTGCCTTGTCAGCACGAGCGACGAATTCCTTTATATCAATTCCTTTTTCTGACGAAGCAACTCCTGAACTTATAGTCAATTTCAAATCTTTGGCTTCGGGGAATGAAATATTTGCTATCGCCCTCCTTATAACCTCGGCTTTTAATGCGGCGTCCGACTCGTTTGCTCCAAGAAGCGAGACCACCATCTCTTCCCCTCCCCAGCGCGCCGCAGTATCACCAGTGCGCAAATGTTTCTGGATTTCTGTTGCTATCCTGCTAAGAACTTTATCTCCAATCTCGTGTCCATACTTATCGTTGATAGATTTGAAATGGTCTATATCAAAAAAAATAACACTGACATTTTTGAATCCAAACCATTCCTTACGTTTTCCCTCCTTATTCTGGGCTATAGCTTTTAAGTAAATACCGAGTTCTTCCTCCAGAAAGGCGCGAGTTTTTAGACTCGTAAGAGCGTCGTGGATAAGATCTTTCTCAAGTCCGTGAACCTGGGCTTCAAGCTCTTCTATTCTTTTTGATAGATTTTCTTGCGTCATTTCACCTCGCCCACAAGCGCCCTGACTCTTTCTTCTACTGGCGGATGGGTCATAAAAAGTTTATGGAAAGTTGATAATTTTTTCTGTCCGAATGGGTTAGAAATGAACAGATGTGCTGTAGCGTCGTTAGCGGTTCTCATAGGTACGTTATTATTGTTGATTTTTTGTAACGCGCTCGCTAACCCTTCCGGATATCTTGTTAGAAGGGCTCCAGATGCATCAGCCAGAAATTCTCGTTTACGAGAGATGGCAAGCTTTATTAGAGTTCCGACGATGGGCGCGAGAATCGCAAAGATGAGGCCGACAAGGAGGATTATTCCTGATGCTCTATTATTGCGGTTATTACCGTAAATTCTAGAACGCAAGAAAATATCGGAAATCAAAGTGACAAAGCCAGCGAGAACAACAACCACAGTTGAGATAAGCATGTCTCTATTGCCTATATGCGAAAGCTCATGCGCAATGACTCCCTCAAGTTCGTTCTTGTCAAGAATTGAAAGAAGGCCCGTAGTCACCGCCACCACAGCGTGATTCTTGTCTCTACCCGTGGCAAAAGCGTTTGGTGATGAATCGTCAATAACGTAGAGCTTCGGCATAGGCAGGCCGGCGGCGATAGCAAGGTTTTCCGTGGCATTCCAGAGGTCAAAATACTCTTCTCGTTTAACGATTTTCGCCTTATGCAGCTTTAGGACAATTTTGTCTGAAAACCAGTAGGAAAAAATATTCATAAAAATAGCAAAAAACAGGGCAAAATAGAGAATCACAGGACTCTCAAAGTAGAGAGAAATAAACCACCCCAAAAGAATAACAAGACTGAAAAATAGGGCCATAAGTAGCCACGTCTTAAAAATATTTTTATCCTCTTGGGTATAGATATTCATAGGCACCCACCCGTGGTAAATTTAGAACCCAACCGCAACTGGATTTTTTGCCGCCTCTTCTTCAAGTTGGAAAAATTCCATTTTCGCGAATTTGAAGAAGCTGGCAATAATATTGCTAGGGAAAGACTCGATCTTTGTGTTCAGGTCGCGAACGTTGGTGTTGTAGAAACGGCGCGCCGCCTGAATTTTATTCTCTGTATCCGACAACTCTTTCTGGAGCTCTAAGAAGTTCTGATTTGCTTTTAAATCGGGATAAGCTTCGGCGACGGCAAAGATTGATTTGAGGGCGTCCGTCAGCATGTTTTCGGCGCGACCCTTCTCGGCGATGTTTCCTGCTCCCATGGCAGCCGAACGTGCTTTGGTGACATTTTCGAACGCCCCTGCCTCGTGTTTGGCGTATCCTTTAACAGTGTTTACGAGGTTTGGAATAAGATCGTAACGACGCTTGAGTTGGACATCAATATCGGCCCAGGCTTCTTTAGCCCTATTTATCAGTCGTACAAAACTGTTATAGGCAAAAATTATCCACAACACCAAGATGGCTAATATAAACAGAATGATAATTACTGGCGACATGTTGTTATTATAACATTTTTAGAAATCAGAGCCAGATTCTAGATGGTGTTTATCCTGTTTCGGCTCGGGTTCTTCGGCAACAGCCGCCTCAGTTGTAAGTAGCATCGCGACAGCAGAGGCGGCATTTTCCATGGCGTACCTTGTTACCTTGACGGGGTCGATAATACCAACCTCAAACATGTCGTTTACAAAGACATCATTCAGGGCGTCGTAGCCGAAATTGGGTCCACCTTTCAAAACTTCGGCGAGAATTACCCCCTCTTCCTTACCAGCATTCTTGGCAATTTGCCTCAGGGGCTCTTTAATTGCTTCAACTACAGCAAGATATCCAGCCGAAAATTCTGCATTTTCTGCATTTTCAGTTGCATGCTTAGCCTCTTTCGATTCCTTAAACTTTGCCTCAAGTTTTTTGGCAACCTTTACCAGAGCACTACCGCCGCCGGGCACAATACCTTCGCTTATGGCGGCCTTAGTGGCGTTCACCGCGTCTTCTATTTTTAGTTTTAAGTATTTAATTTCAGTCTCTGTTGCGGCGCCAACACGGATAACAGCAACCCCACCAGAAAGCTTTCCTATGCGTTCGTCGAATTTCTCTATATCGAATTTAGAGTTAACCCTATCACGCTCGGCCCTCAGACTCTCTATTCTTGACTGAATATCAGCTTTCTTACCCTTACCACCAACAATAACAGTATTGTCCTTTGTTGAGACGACTCTTGAGGCGCGACCAAGCATTGAGGGTTCAACGTTCTCAAGTTTAACCCCGAGCTCTTCCGAAACTACTTTTGCGCCGATAGTAACGGCAATGTCCAGAAGTTCTTCCTTTTTTCTATCACCAAAGCCGGGAGCTTTAATAGCGAGAACATTGAAGTTGCCGCGAAGTTTATTTACGACAAAGGTTGTAAGAGCTTCCCCATCTACATCTTCGGCAATGATCACAAGGTCTTTTTTACCGCTGGCGGCCAGTTTTTCAAGCAACGGCAGGATATCCTTAATAACAGAAATTTTTCTATCAGTAACAAGGATAACAGGATCTCGGTATTCGGCCTCCATACGTTCGGTATTGGTAATCATGTATGGAGATATATAGCCAGCATTAAATTCCATACCGCCGACTATCTCGGACTCAACTCCAAAAGATTGCGATTCCTCAACCGTTACCACGCCGTCCTTACCAACTTTTTTTATGGTATCGGCTATGATGGTGCCAATTTCTTTAGATTCGGCCGAAATTGTAGCTACCTGCTTTACTTCACCATCTGTTTTTATCGGCTTAGCCATTTTCTTTAAAATATCCACGGCATCTCGTACCGCGGCTTCCATACCTCGACGTAGACCCATAGAACTCGAGGCAGATATCGTCTTTTCAAACCCTTTTTCAAAGAGAGCTTGTGTAATGACAACCGATGTGGTCGTACCATCTCCGGCAACGTCATTCGTCTTTGAAGCTACCTCCTTAACTATCTCTGCACCCATGTTTTCAAACTTGTCTTTGAGAGTTATATCTTTAGCGATTGTAACACCGTCGTTTGTAACCGTTGGCGCGCCATAACCTTTATCTAAAACAACATTTCTACCTCTGGGACCAATGGTAATTCTTATTGCATTGGCAACCTTGTTTACTCCCCTTCTAAGTGCTTCACGCGCCTCTTGACCAAAAAGAATTTTTTTTGCCATATTCGATTATTTAATAACTGCTAGAATGTTTTCTTCTTTTAATAAATAAAACTCTTCTCCCTCGTGCTCAACTTCATCGTAACCGTATTTCGAAAAAATAATAACGTCGCCAGTCTTGACTCCTATGGGTATAAGTTTGCCGTCAACCCATTTCCCATCCCCGACAGAGACAACTCTGCCTTGAGCTGATTTTTCTTTAGTGATGCTTTCCGGCAGGATTATACCGTGTGGAAAATTTTTCCCCTGCGCTTTGCGTAAAGCCTCTTCCGTAAATGGTTTTACCAACACTCGGTCCCCAAAGGGTTTGATCTGATGCTTGGATTTAGCGGTTTTTTTCATAGGCTTTATTAAAATTAGTTTTTAACGTTCGGCGGGTATTTTATATGAAAATTCTTCTTGCCACAAGGTCGATGGCGTGGTAATATACCCTCTTGTAAGAATCATGGTTCGCTTCCTGCCCTACGTGCAAGTTATTCTAAGCGTTCTCCTAATAGCCGGAGTTCTTTTGCAGCGAACTGAGGCAAGCCTCGGCTCTGCTTTTGGCAGCGACGGCGCTGTCGGGGGGCGTTTCATGCGACGCGGACTGGAAAAAATTCTTTTTAATGCCACGCTGGTTATTGCCGCCCTGTTCGGTTTAACCGCACTGGTCAATCTCATCCTGAGCTAATAGTAGACAATGAATTACAAAGATTTACGGCTTGTCCTTTCGAGGCGTTTTGATTTGCCGAAAGAACGTTCGATAAAAAATATCATTCGCTCTTTTACCATTGCCGAGAAGGCTGTTTTCCTATTTTTTGTATCGCTTCTCGCTCTTTCTAGTCTCATGATGTTTTATAAAGTAAGTAGCTCTTTTCTTATCGAGGTACCTATAAGGGGCGGCACTCTTATAGAGGGTGTTATTGGCAATCCAAGGTTTATAAACCCGGTTTTAGCACTTTCTGAGGCAGATAAAAATCTAACCACTCTTGTCTATTCGGGACTCGTGCGTATTACTACGGATGGCGAAATTGCCAATGAACTCGCCGAGGAAATTGTGATCTCTGATGATCGAAAAACTTATACCGCCCGTATTCGTGAAGATGTCAGATTTCATGACGGTAGCCCAGTTGACGCAGACGACATAATTTTCACCGTTCAAAAGATTACCAATCCGAATATTAAGAGCCCGAAAAGAGGTAATTGGGAGGGGGTAGAAGTTAGAAAAATTGACGATAGAACCGTGTCTTTCACCCTGAGACAGGCTTACACTCCGTTTATATACAATTTGACGCTTGGTATTCTGCCCAAACATATCTGGAACAATGTAACCGATGATGAATTTTCATTTAGCCAGTTTAATACTTTGCCGATAGGTACTGGCCTTTATCAAGTTGATAAGGTTGAGCGAAATTCTGGCGGAATTCCAAATCTTTACGTTTTAACACCATTTAAAGATTCGCCAAACCGAGGACCTTTTATAAAAAATTTAATTTTTAAATTTTATCCGAACGAAGATGGGCTTATCTCAGCTTTGAAGAACGGTTCCGTCGAGAGCGTCAGCGGAATATCTCCAGACAGGGCAACGGAACTTGGCGTTGGAAGTTCAAGGATTATTTCTTCTCCCCTGCCACGCGTCTTCGCTGTTTTCTTTAATCAAAATCAGGCGAAAGTTCTTTTGAACAAAGAAGTTCGTCAGGCGCTCGACTTAGCAAGCCCCAAGGAAGATATTGTGAAAGAAATTCTTAACGGTTACGGGCAGGTTATAGACGGTTCATTACCTGCGGGGACCTATAGTTGGGTCGTACCGAAGGGCGAACTCCCTATTGAAGAGCGCATTGAGCAAGCGAAAGAAATACTTGATAAAGCCGGTTGGAAGTTAAATACCGAAACAGGCATCCTTGAAAAAAAATCTCGCTCTGGTACGATAAGCCTGTCGTTTTCAATCTCCACCGGTGACGCACCCGAACTTCGGGCAGTGGCGGAGAAGCTAGTCGCAAGTTGGCAAACGCTCGGTGCCGAAGTGAATATTCTTGTTTTTGAAACGGGTGATCTAAACCAAAATGTTATCCGTCCAAGAAATTTTGATGCCTTGCTTTTCGGTAAAGTGGTAAGTCGCGATACGGATCTTTATCCTTTCTGGCATTCATCACAGAAGTCGGATCCCGGTCTCAATATTGCCCTCTATACCAACAATCAGGCCGACAAACTTTTGGAAGAAGCACGAAGTTTGAGCGATCCTGTTGAGATAGAGAAAAATTATAAAGCTTTCGCAGAAGAGCTAAAAGCCGATATTCCCGCAGTCTTTCTCTACACGCCAAGCTTCATCTACGTTGTTCCCGAGAGAGTTAAGGCGATATCACTAAGCTCGCTCAAGGTTGCTCAAGACAGATTTCTTGGCATTAGAGACTGGTATATAGAGACAGATAAAGTTTGGAAAATATTTAATAACTAAAAACATGAACACAAAATACGCCGTCGGTATGCGCCACAAAAATATCCGCAGAAGGACACAGGCCCCTATTGCGGCCAAAAAACCTCACGACATCATTCCATCTATTGCGGAGGGCGATATTAGAATAATTCCCCTGGGCGGAGTCGAGGAAGTTGGTAGAAATATGACTGTTGTCGAATATGGCAACGATATTATCGTTATGGATGCCGGTATCAAGTTTAGTGACCACGAAACTCCAGGTATTGACTATATCTTGCCAAACATAAAGTATCTTGAGGAGCGGAAGGACAAAATTCGAGCTATCGTCATAACCCACGGACACCTCGACCACATCGGCTCGATTCCTTATATCGTTGATCGTCTTGGTAATCCGCCAATTTATACCAGAGAATTCGGCTCTCTTCTCATTCAGAAGCGTCAGGCAGAATTTCCTCACCTGCCGCCCTTAAATATCAAAATTGTTGAAGGGAACGACAAATTTATCCCAATAACAAAAGACCTAAAAGTTTGCTTCTTCGGCGTCACTCACTCAATACCAGACTCCACCGGGGTCATAATCGAAACTCCCCAGGGTGACATAGTCAACACCGGCGATGTACGTATAGAAAATGAAGACGGTACGCCAGATGAGATAGAGATTGAGCACTACAAGAAGTTTAAGGACCGCAACATCCTTCTTTTCATGATGGATTCAACCGGTATTGAAAAACCCGGCTTCTCCCCGTCCGAAAAAGTAATTATAAAGAACATAGACAATATTGTGTCTAATTCGCCGGGCCGTATTATTCTTGCAACCTTCGCTTCTCAGGTAGAGCGCGTAATTGAATTTATAAAAATCGCCAAGAAACACAGTCGCCGCGTCTTTATCGAAGGTCGGGCTATGAAAACTAATGTTGAAATAATAAAACATCTAAACCTGGTTGACGTCGCCCACCTTTCTCCAATAGAGGAAATTACGAAATACCCGCCGAATAAGATAATGATAATTACAACTGGCGCCCAGGGTGAAGAGTATGCGGCTCTGATGAGAATGTCTAATAAGACTCATAAATTTATCCGCCTAGAACCAACCGACACAATAGTTCTTTCTTCTTCAGTTATTCCGGGTAATGAGCGCGCGATTTCAAAGCTAAAGGATAATCTCTACCGCAATGATTCAAAGATTATCACCTACCTTGATTCCGATGTTCACACCTCTGGTCACGGTAAACGGGGCGAGATTGAGTGGCTTCACAAGCAGATCCCGTATAAGTTCTTCATGCCCGTTCACGGCAATCATTACTTTCTCAAAATGCATTCCGAGCTTGCACAGAAAATCGGTGTAGCAAAAGAAAATATCATTGTGCCTGATAACGGCAGTATTATAGAAATTCGTGATGGCGGTACAAAATTCGTTAAACTTCAGGAAAAAGCTCCATCCGAGGACATGGTGGTTGAAGGTCTCTCAATTGGTGACATTTCCGATGTTGTCATCCGTGATAGAAAAATGTTGGCCGAAGACGGCATTTTCGTCGTTATTGCTCTGGTAAACACAAGAACCGGGCACTTGAAAAAATCTCCCGATATTATTGCCAGAGGGTTTGTTTATCTTCGAGAGTCACAAGAACTTCTTTCGGAGGCTCGTCATCTGATAAAACGCTCAATTGAGGGAATTACTGTTGGTGCCAATCCTATTAATTTTGATTACGCCAAGA
>CAYUOR010000007.1:0-6590 GCA_964446535.1 uncultured Candidatus Saccharibacteria bacterium
AAATACGATGAAAAGCTCCAATGAGGTCACATTTTTTGCCGAAACGGATTCTAGGCACAACCGGCACGAGTTCGGAATCAAAGCAAGTGATCGCTCCAAGCACATCTACGTTATAGGTAAGACCGGCATGGGTAAGTCTACCCTGCTTGAAAATATGGCGATTCAGGACATCAGGAATGGCAATGGCCTTGCTTTTATCGACCCGCACGGCGGCACTGCCGAAAAACTTCTTGAATACGTTCCTAAAGAACGTGTTAAAGACGTTCTATATTTCGCTCCTTTTGATACCGAATATCCTGTGTCGTTCAATATCATGGAAGACGTCGGAGCGGACAAACGCCACCTCGTGGTCTCCGGCCTCATGTCCGTATTTGAGAAAATTTGGGAAGACGCCTGGTCGGCTCGTATGGCCTATATCCTTCAAAATACTCTGCTGGCCCTTCTTGAATATCCTGGCGCGACACTGCTTGGTGTGAACCGTATGTATGCTGATAAGGAATTCAGAAACAAGGTAATAGCAAAAATAACCGATATCTCGGTTAAAAGTTTTTGGGTGGATGAATACGCAAAATATACCGACAGATACACCCAAGAGGCGACTCCCGCCATCCAGAACAAAATCGGACAATTCGCTTCAAACCCCCTGATTCGAAATATCATTGGTCAGCCCAAATCAAGCTTCAATCTCCGTGAAATTATGGACGAAAAGAAAATTATGATAGTGAATCTGGCCAAAGGCCGAGTTGGAGAGAGTAATGCAAGACTTCTCGGCTCAATGCTCATAACCAAGCTCTACCTGGCCGCCATGTCTCGTTCGGATGAAAAAGCGTCAGACCTTGCCGCTCTGCCGCCGTTTTATCTTTTTGTGGACGAATTCCAATCTTTTGCCGACAGGTCATTTGCCGACATTCTTTCGGAGTCTAGAAAATACAAACTAAGTCTTACCATGGCGCACCAATATATCGAGCAGATGGACGAAGAGGTCAGAGAAGCGGTTTTCGGCAACGTCGGTACCATGATTGTTTTCCGTGTCGGCGCTTATGATGCGGAAATCCTTGAAAAAGAATTCGCCCCAACCTTCACCGCCGAAGACTTAGTCAATTTAGGGTTGCGCCAGATTTATCTGAAACTCATGATTGATTCTGTTACATCTCCGCCATTTTCTGCGACGACCACACCGCCCCTTAAACTTCCAAAAGATACTTACGTTGACGAAATAGTAAAAAGTTCTAGGGAAAAGTTCGCCAGACCAAAACATGAAGTTGAAAAAGATATCATCGACTGGCACGAAGCAGGCAGGGAGGCGATAGCTAGACAGGAGAGGCGGGTACAAACTCAACCGCCAAAGGTTGAACCCGAGAGACCGAAACCACAAGAAAGAGTACATCTAAACTCTCTAAAAAGGCAGTCAGATAATCAAAGGAGGCCGGACGCAAGGCATGTCTCCGATCTTCGTAATGCCCTGAAAGACGTTTTAGCCAAAGAGGAGGTTAAAGGAGGGGAGTTTTCTAACAGACCCGAGAAAACACCTCCACCCAAAAGTCCGTCTCCAGACGAACTCAAGAAAATACTTGATGCCTAGTGAAAGGATTCTCATTACCACCGGAATTTATCCTCCGAAAATCGGAGGTCCTGCCCAGTATGTTAAAAATCTTGAACGGGTTTTTAGAGAAAGAGGTCATGCGGTCTTTGTAAAAACCTTCGGACTAGAAAACTATCTTCCCACAGGAATAAGGCACATTTTTTTCTTTCTCAAAATTATTCCCCAAGTGTTGAATGCCGACTTCGTGATAGCGCTCGATACCTTTTCGGTTGGCTGGCCGTCGGTGCTGGCTACAACTCTTTTTGGCAAGAAAATAATTATCAGAACGGGTGGGGATTTTCTCTGGGAAGAATATGTTGAACGTACTGGCAAAAAAATTCTCTTTAAAGATTTTTATCGGACCGAATCTGGGCACCTTTCTATTAAGGAGAAGCTTATTTATAAAATTACGCGCTGGACACTTAACAACGCTTCTCGATTGGCTTTTTCGACTGAGTGGCAAAGAGATATTTTTATACAAGCTTACGGTCTTACTCCTGAGAAAACCCTTGTGATAGAGAATTATTACGGACCGAAAGAAGCGCGCTCACCAACCTATCGAGACAAGACTTTTATCGCTTCCACACGGCATCTTAAATGGAAAAATCTTGATACCTTGGAGAGGGTTTTTGCCCAGTTTTCTGACAAAACCGAGCTCGTGACTGATAATTTCAGGTTCGAGGAGCTTATGGCACGCATAAAGCTTAGTTATGCCGTTATTCTTGTCTCGCTCGGCGACATAAGTCCAAACCTAATTCTCGATGCCATACGACTGGGGAAACCATTCATCGCCACGAGAGAAAACGGTATTATGAAAAGAATCAGCGGTTTCGGCCTTTTCGTTGATCCTCTGGACGAGGAGGACATTGCCAGGGCTATTCGACAAATGCTTGACGGTAAGGAGTATCAAAAACTTTTAGAAAAAGTGAAAACTTTTAACTTTACTCACACCTGGGAAGAAATCGCCGACGAATTTTTTAAGGTATTTCAAACACTAGAATGAAAGTACTCATGATTTCAAGTGATACGCATATTTTTAAGGACGGAAGCGCTGTTTCTAGACGCATGATTGAGTACGGCAAGTTGGTGGAGGAACTGCATATAGTGGTTCTCTCTGGTCCCGGGCATAAGCCGAAAGAGAGAAAAATAGCTGGCAACGTTTGGGTATATGCCACAAACTCTCTTTTTTCTTTTTGGCGACCACTTGACGCAGTGGGCCTGGGTAAAAATATCACCAAGGATAAAAAATTCACATCCTCAAGCGACCTTGTAACCTCACAGGATCCGTTTGAGTGCGGTTGGTCTGGCTTAAAGATTAAAAACTTTTCTGGATTGGCACTTGAGGTTCAGCTTCACACCGACCCGTTTTCGCCCTATTTTACCGGCTTTAAAAATTTCGTAAGGAAAACTATTGCCAGAAAAATTTTAAGATGTGCCGACAGCATTAGAGTGGTTTCTGAAACCCTGAAGAACGAAGTGTCCAGGTTGACGAGTGCCAGGATAGTAGTTCTACCCATATATATTGATAAGGAGCGGATCGAAAACTCAGAAGCCGCGTTCGATCTGCACCAGCGCTATCCTTGGCGGTTTGTCATCCTTGCAGTCTCCAGACTTTCTCATGAAAAAAATCTCGGGCTAGTTTTGCGGGTATTGGCAAAAGTTAGAAAGAAGTTTTCTAGTGCTGGGTTAGTTGTTGTCGGTGCCGGACCGGAAAAAACCAGACTGAAAAATCTTGCGAAAAAATTGAACCTCTCAAAAGCTGTGGCGTTTGTCGGTTGGCAAGAGGACATTGCCTCTTTTTATAAAACAGCCAATCTTTTCATACAAACTTCTTATTTTGAGGGTTATGGCCTTTCTCTAGTTGAGGCAGGGCTTTCTGGCCTACCGGTTGTCACAACTCCGGTTGGTATTGCCAAAGAGTTGGTTCACGACAAAGAAGCCCTCATTTTTCCGCAGAATGACATAAATAAATTTGCCGCTGGCATTATTGATCTAATTGAAAATAATCATAAACGCGACTATCTTGGTATCAATCTGAAGAACACTCTGGAAGCGAAACTCTTAAGTAAAGACGACTATCTTTCAAAACTTAAAGAATCTTGGGGTGGCGCAGTAATCGGGAAAAAACAATGAGACTTCTAATCATTACGCAAAAAATTGACAAGACTGACCCAGTGCTCGGTTTTTTCTATCGTTGGATTGAGGAGTTGGCCAAGCGCGCGGAGCTCGTTACCGTTATCGCTCTGGGAGTGGGCGAGTATTCTTTCACCTCCAATGCAAAGATCCTTTCTCTCGGCAAAGAGAGGGGCAAGTCAAAATTAAAATATCTCTTAAGATTCTACAAATATATTTGGAGAGAAAGAAAAAATTACGATGCCATATTTGTTCACATGAACGAGGAATACGTGATTCTCGGCTGGAAACTCTGGTTTGTCCTCGGCAAAAAGATTTTTCTTTGGCGGAATCATGCCAAGGGAGGGCTCTGGACTTATTTTGCCGTCCTTTTCTCAAAAAAGGTTTTCTTCACCTCTCCCTCCTCATTCACCGCGCGGTTTAAAAAGTCTGTCCAGATGCCAGTAGGCGTAGATACGGAATTCTTTAAGCCCGATTCCTCGGTTCCCAAACAGCCGAATTCAATTCTTTTCTTGGGCAGAATCGCACCGGTGAAGAAGGTTCTTGAGTTCGTGGAGTGGTTTAAAACACTGGGAGGGAAAGCTAGGGCAACTATTGCGGGCGAGGCTCTGCCTAGTGATAAAGATTATGAGACACTCGTAAAAAACAGGGCGCCCGAGAAGATTAAATTTATCGGGGCAGTTAACGCGAACGAGGCCTTGAAACTGTATCGGTCCCACGAAACGTATGTGAACATGACCCCCGCTGGCAGTTTTGACAAAACTATTTTCGAATCGGCGGCTACGGGCACCAGAGTAAAGGTTTCTAATCCCGATCTGAAATTTATGGAAGCTCTGGGGAGTGAGGAGTTGCGCGACTTTGTGGTAGAAAACCACAGCCTCAAGGTGCTCATGGATAAGCTGGGGCGAGAAATGTCGTAAAATGGGCAGATGATTGAATTTTTAAACAAACACAGAATTTTGCGGTTTCTCATAACGGGCTCGTCCGGCGCCGCCTTGAACATCGGGCTGCTTTTTATCTTCACCGAATTTTTCGGCTGGTGGTACCTTGTCTCGGCCACCGCAGCCTTCCTCTTGTCCATCATCTTTGGCTTTAGCGCGCACAAACTCTGGACTTTTAAAGATTCGTCCACCGACAGAATTCCCGGCCAATTTTCAATCTATTTTGGACTGATGCTCTTTAACCTTATAGCAAACGGGGCGATTCTCTATACCATCGTCGAAAAGTTCGGGGTCTGGTACATTCTGGGACAGGCAATCACGAGTATTATTATCGCCATCTGGAGCTTTTTTGCCTACAAGAAACTCTTTAAGAAAAGAGTGCCTTCGGAGTAGACAAACTGATATACTGGAGCGACAAAAAATGAAAAGATTGTCCGTAATCATTCCGGTATATAACGAGGTGGCTACTATTAACGAAATTCTTGCCAAAGTGAACAAAGCCCCTCTCCCAGACGGGGTGGAAAAAGAAATTGTCATAGTTGACGACGGCTCTACGGACGGCACGAGAGACTATCTCGGCAAGCTCGCATCTTCTGCCGCCAAGGTCATTTTTAACGAAAAAAATATGGGTAAGGGGGGTGCCGTAAGAGAGGGTGTAAATCAAGCGACTGGGGATATCATCATAATTCAGGACGCGGACCTCGAATACGATCCGGAGGATTACAGCGCAATGATTGCGCCAATTTTGTCTGGAGAGGTAGATGCGGTTATGGGCATAAGAATTAAAGACGAATCAGCCAAAAGACTTAATCCTCTCTACGGTCTCGGGAACTGGCTGATTACTTTCACCTCGAACCTTCTTTATTCATATAACGCCGAGGAGTACACTGGGGGATACAAGGCTTTTAAAACCGATGTTGTAAAGTCGATAAATGTCAGGTCGAACGGCTTCGACTTCGAGCATGAACTTATCTCTAAGGTTCTTAAAAAGGGCTTCAAGCTCGCCACAATACCGATCCGTTATTATCCAAGAAACTACGGGGCGGGGAAAAAGATTAAGTGGCTCGACGGCTTTAAAATATTGTGGGTAGTGATTAAGTACCGTTTCATCGACTAACATGGAAGAGACACGCCATCCTTTAGTGCGAAAAATATTTGGAGATTACCGTTTTTACCTAATCCTTCTTTTGGTTATTCAGATTCCTCTGGCTTTCTTCTATGTCACGCCCAATTTCGCCATTAGAGGAGACGCAGTTGGTTACAATGAGGCGATAAGATTTCTTGGAGGCGAAGAGGTGGAGCAGAGCTCGGTAAACATCCGCCTGCTGACCGTGCCCTTTCTTATTTATCTCAGCCATATTCTCAATACAGCACTCAACGACCCTTATGTAAGCATTATGCTCGTAAATCTCGTTTTCTACTTTTTGACCGTACCAGTATTTTTCAGGCTGGTGTTTGAGATTTATCGCGACAAACTCGTGGCATTTTTGGCCTCACTGCTTCTTGTTTCTAACTATTATTTCTTCAACGCGCAGAATTATTTCATAGGAGATGTTGCGGGCAGATTCTTTTTCCTCCTCACAAATCTTTTGGCCCTGCTTTATTTTCTCAGGCAAGAGAAAAAATATTTTTATTTGGCAATTTTGAGCTCGGTTGTCGGAGTTTTCTTTAAAGAATTCGGCGCGCTCGGGATGCTGACACTCGGCTGTTTTATCCTTCTCTTAGAGACCGGGTGGCGGGAAAAGATAAAACAAATTTTTAAAGCGGGACTACTTTTCTTAACACCTCTTCTTATCTTTTACGCCCTCTTCTATCTCAAGTTTCATTACTCCTATCTTGACTGGTACGACACCAACATCCATCTTTATCCAGAAGAGCAGAATCAGTACGGTTTTAGTCTCTTTCTGAAGGTTATGGGCTGGGTATTTCTTGCC
>CAYUOR010000007.1:6600-27250 GCA_964446535.1 uncultured Candidatus Saccharibacteria bacterium
CAGGAAAAGAAGAATTTCGTATAGGAACGTCTTAAAATTCTGGGGGCCATCCTTCCTTCATCACTGACCTTTTTTGCCTGGCCAATGTTTATGCAGAGAACAGCCTTTATATTGGTGCCGTGGCTCTCTATGATAGCGGCCTTCGGACTCTCGCAGATAAAAAGAAAATATGTAATAACGTTTTTACTTCTAGTCTACATAGCGGCAAATTACAATATTGAGAGACTGCTCCTATTGATTAATCTACCGTTTTAACGCTATATAGTTATAAAATATGCGCATATGCTATCTCTCCCATACGCTTAATCCGAAAACAGGTGCAGGGGTTTTTACTGAAAACCTTATTAATAGTATAAGGGGACACGTAAAAGATGCAGAATTCTGTGTCCTAACAAGCGAAAACCACATTAAACCGAGAATTACCTCTCTCTTAAGGAATTTACCTCACATTAGAAAGAAATTCAGAGAGGCCGATGTTATCCACGCACTTGATGGTTATCCATACGGCGTGGTAGCAGCCCTTGCGAATCTAGGCATTTCAAAACCACTTATTATCACCGCTGTCGGCTCGGGCTCTGTCGGACTCATTAAGCAAACTGGCTTGAAATCACGTCTTTTGAAATGGGCATACCAAAGAGCCAACAAACTGACGGCAATAAGCAGGTATATTGCGAACGAAATAAGAAATGTTCTGCCGGGACTCTCAATTGAAGTAATAAACCACGGTGTTGATACCGAGTTTTTCAAACCGCTTGGAACAAAAGAAAACGAGGCCCCAGTTATTGTCACTCAAGGAGAGTTCAAGAGACGAAAGGGATATAGTGAAATATTGCCGATAATAAAAAAAGTAGTGGAAAAAACCCCGGACGTAAAATACGTTATTGTCGCAAATATTGATAGAAACAAAGAATACCAGATGGAACTCCAGCTGCTTATGAGGACACTTGATATCGAGAGCGCGGTTATCGTTAAGAGTAATTTGAGTCGTGAGGAATTGAGAAGCACCTACCGCAAGGCGACGTTGTTCCTAAGTTTACCGAAGAATTTTGGTGGCGACGTTGAGGGTTTTGGTCTATCTGTTCTTGAAGCTGCCGCTTGTGGTACTCCGTCTGTAGTGGGTAGGGGAAGCGGTGCAGACGACGCGGTTTCGGATGGCAAAAGCGGTTTTCTGGTTAATGGCTCTGACGAAAAAGCGGTGGTAGAAAAAATACTTTCAATACTTGATAATAAGGACTTACATACCAAGCTTTCAATTGGGGCGAGAGAGTGGGCGGAAGAAAACACCTGGTCAGCCAAGGCCAAAGAATATCTCAAAATTTATGAAAAAATTTAAAGTCAGCTACTCATACCCCCTGGAACATCCCGTTAAGGTCGTAATAAAACACGTCGGACGACAGGGGCTTCTCGGCTGGCTTATGCAGAGGTTTGGAGCGCAAGTTGAGGAAAAAGACTTAGTAATCTCCGAGCGAATTATAGAGCTACCGACGCTTCACGAGTGGGTAGGGAGGCTTTTTCCGGAGCCGAAAGGCGAGATGCTTGAGATCGGGCACGTTGCGTCCACGACCTCGCTTGAACTCGCAAGCCTCGGTTTTAAGGTGACTGCCATAGATTTGCGCGGCTATTCTTTCTCGCATCCTAATCTGGAGAGTATCCAGGGAGATTTTCTTAAACACGACTTCAATAAGCGATTTGATTGTATATTTTCACTCTCTACCATAGAACACTTCGGTATGAGCAAACGCTACGGTGGGGAAGACGTGCCGGACAATAAACTTGATGAAGAGGCATTCAAAAAAATTTCCGAACTGCTACGATCCGGGGGGCATGCGGTAGTTAGTTTTCCTTACGCTAAAGCTTGGGTGCCGGATATCTGGTTTCGAGTCTATACGAGAAAAGATTTGGAGTTCAAACTCTCAAAATATTTTAAAATCAACGAATCACGATTTTATCACCGAGACAATAATGTCTGGACGAGAGTTGAGAATCCCGCCAAAGATCCAGCTTCTCCCCACGACGGTGTTGCCTTGTTTCTACTTTCAAACAGATCATGAAAAAGATTCTTATTCCGATTTTTCACGGACATATTGCGAGAAACATTTTAAGAACGCCTGTTTTGCCTGAACTTACCAAACAAGCGGAAGTAATTCTTGTAGTACCGAGCTTCAAGCGCGATTTATACGAGAAAGAATTTGGCGGGAGAAATGTAAAAGTTATCACTTCACCTGAAATCAAATTTTCGGCGATTGATAAATTTTTCAGAAGTTTTTATTACTACTTTGTCGATACGGCGACTGTGAGAATCATCCAACAGGAGCAATTTGTTCTCACGAATAAATATCCGCGCTACATCTGGGCTAGGTTCTGGACAAAGATTTTCGGCAAAGCAAAAATTTTTAGGCAGATCATAAGGTTTATGGACGGACTTCTAGTAAAGGATAGATTGTTTGTTGAAATTTTTGATACGTATAAGCCCAACATTGTGTTTATCCCCTCCATCACCTCTGACGATGAGAGCTTAGTTTTGCGACAAGCAAAATCCAGAGGTATCAAAACGGTAGGCATGGTTCGTTCTTGGGATAACATTACAGTTAATAAAGGTAATATCAGAGTTTTTCCCGACAAACTTCTTACTCACACCGAAATTTTAAAAGAAGATTGCGCTCGCTATGCGGATTATCCCAGAGAAAAAATCGAGGTGGTCGGTATGTCGCACTTTGATTACTACATAACCGATAAACGCATTTCGCGTGAAGAGTTCTTCAAACAGATAGGTGGCGATCCGAAAAAAAAGACAATTTACTTTATGCCCATAGGGCTCTCCGATATTGAAGAAGACAAATATATGCTCAAACTTCTAGAGGGCTGGGTGAAAAATGATAAAGATTTTTCCAACACCCAACTCATGCTGAGTCTCCACCCGAACGCTACGAAACCAATAGATTATGCTTCACAAGAAACACTTTTTATAAAACCTCCCAAGTCAATAGATTTCCCAGGCGGCAAGCCAACCGACAGGGAGATTACTCGAGAGGCGATGGAACTAATGGCTTCCGCTATATACCACTCTGACCTCGTGGTGAATTATCAGGGAACCACATCAATTGACGCCTCGGCTTTTGACAAGCCGGTCATCAACATAGCTTTCGACGGCTCGAAGGAGAGATCGTATCTTAAGAGTGTCAGGCGTTTCTACGACTTCACTCATTATCAACCGATTTTAAAAACCAAAGGGGTGAAACTTGCCCGAAGTGTGGATGAATTGCGAACAGACATCATTGAGTATCTTAAAAACCCAAGACTCGACCAAATAGGAAGACAAAGAATTATAAGAGAACAAGCTTCCAACCACGATGGCCACGCCTCGGAGAGAACTGCTGGGGCTATTATAAATTAGCGGCGTTTTGAAATAAGGTCGGCAAGAAGGGCGAGAATCATCAGGAGGAAACCTGCCACCATTAAGAAGATGCTGAAGTTACCAACAAAGTTCTGGGTATATAAATCATAGCTTCCTTTAATTAGACCAATAGCGACGGCAATCAGGCTCGGGGGCACGAAGAATTTCATCGGCTCAAAGTA
This sequence comes from uncultured Candidatus Saccharibacteria bacterium, assembly GCA_964446535.1. Lineage (GTDB taxonomy): Bacteria > Patescibacteriota > Minisyncoccia > Phycocordibacterales > Zambryskibacteraceae > UBA5004. The sequence continues at coordinate 10,177 of CAYUOR010000007.1, forward strand.
GAAGGCGATCCGGCAGATTATGGCAAGGAACCTGAAGAAATCCGTCGGCACAATGCTGGAGCGGCCACTCCGCCTGAAATAATCTATTGGCACGTACTTAATCGTGTAGCCGCTTTTTACAAAAGCCATGGTGATGGTTGAGGTAAAGGAAAAGCGTTGCGGGTAGAAACTCCAGAATTCCAGGCAGAGATCTTTTTTAAAGAGACGCATGCCAGAATTAAGGTCTGGAATTTTAAAACCAGCAAGATAACTAGCAAATTTATTTAGAAAGGCTTTAGCGGGTTTCCTAAAGGGGGAATCCTCATTGACCCCAGTCGTGCGTGAGCCGACAATCATATCGTACTCTTTCATGTGTGTCGTAAGTTGTGGTAGTAAGCTTAAAGGATAGGTACCGTCCGCATCAGTGATAAATATCCATTTTCCACTAGCCTCGCGAATACCGCGCTTTAACGAAGCACCATAGCCGAGGTTATAGGGGTTCCTGAGAACTGTTATTTTTTTAATACTAGAAAGTACGGCGGCAGTACTGTCGGTACTAGCATCGTCAATCACAATGACTTCAAAAGAAAGTGCGTCAATTTTTTCCGTTGCATTGAACAAATCATCAAGAGTTTTCTTGAGCGTCGTGGCTTCGTTATAAGCTGGAATTATAAAGGAAATGTCCTCCATGGCACCAGTTTAACAAGAAGCTTCATTTTTTGAAATCTCATTGTTTTGCTAGGATTACTCTATGTCTAGGATTAAAGCCCTTCTGCCATATTTCTTTCTCGCGTTGATTTTTTCGTTTCCTGACTTATATCTCTGGACGACCGTGGATAATTTTGAGACGCCCATACGCTATTATCGAGGCGACACCTATCACTATCTGTCTGTTTTTCGTTCAGCGATTATAGATGGTGAACCAAATGCCAACTCGTTCTTTTTAGAGCAGCCAGAAGAGAAAAGTCAATTTTTTATTTTACAAACTATCGCCTCTGCCCTTCAGCCATTTAAAGATGTTTCTATTGTCTGGATTGACCTTGGGCTTCGTATTCTGGTGGCTTTCCTAGTTTATCTAATCTTGACTAAACTTTTCTTGCTCTCTAAAGCTAGCGAAAAATTATCAAAAGTTCTCGCTTTTTTCATAACTGTTACTTATGGCGTCGTCGCGTTCAAAGGGTTTGCGTTGGGTTTTTGGTTTTTACCAGCGCTTCTTGGCGGCATCTATTGTGTTATGAAGTTTCTTGAGAACAGGGATGGGGCCAAGAGACCTGTTTGGCCAATATTTCTTGCCCTGCTACTTTTCGCTGTTCATCCGGTTTATTTCACCCTAGGAGGACTTGCCGCCTTACTTGCTTGGTTTATGAGGCTTCGTGAGGAAAGAACAAATGGGATGATTAACTTATTTCTTTTCTGGAGTTTTCTTGCCGCGGTGATGTTTGCATTTCTCTACCTCTCATTTATCGTGAGCTCTCCTGGAGGTGAGGATTCTCTTTATAGGGTGGTGGCGGTTGATACACGGCTTCCCATACACCCGCTTTTTTCTCTCCAACTTATGGTTCTCATAACTATTGCAATTCTTGTGAAAGAACGAGCTATTTTATTTTTTGCCCTCGCTTCTTTTATCGGCCTTAATGCTTATATTGTTACTGGCACCTACATTGCCAATGACCACTACGCCTACATCATTGCTGATTTCCTGGCTGTTTTCCTAGGCCTTCGTATGATTTTTAATAAAACAACTGAATATAAACCATATCCGATACTTGGATTATCTACCTTAGTTCTTGGCAGCTTTATGTTTTTTGAAACTCTTAGATATCTCAATTTTCAACCAGGTTATCTGGGTAGATGGACCCCTTTGGTTATCGGATTTTTGCTTATCTCCCTTCCACTTTTTTCTGAAAAAATAAAAAACGGTATTGCAAATCTTCTTAACTCAAAATTAATTTGGATGGGTGTTTTTGTAGCCATCTTATATGCGCCGACGCTTGCGCTTAAAGATATGAGAACTCACCTTGGTGAACACAAAGAAATTCAATCTTATCGTCCCTTGATAGAAAATTTCTTGAAGAAAGAGCAGGGGGTGGTTCTCGCGAAACCTGAGGTCGCCAATGTTATAAGTCTTTATACCGACCAGAAGGTTTATTGGTCAAAAGAAGCTTTCTCTGAGAGCGTTACTGATGAGGAGCTTCTAGCGCGCTGGATGGACGCGAGCATTTTTTTCTCAGAAGATAAGTTTATATACGGCGACGAGGCAGCCACAAGTGTTATGGGTAATGCGAATCGCTGCATGGTACACAAGCGCGACCACTATTATGACATTCTTGCGAGGGCAGATTTTCCACAGTTCAAAGAAAATCTTTGTGACACATATCTATCGTATAGAGCGCTCTGGCCAAATCTTGTGCGCGAGTCCAGAGGCTTTTCGTCTATAGCGACTTCAACAGGCACATGGCAACCGAAGTATCATTTGGACTGGCTTATTGTTGAAGAAGCCGAAAGAGAAAATCTGGGAAAATTCTTGGACAAATATTTCACTTTTGTCGAAGTTGTGGAGGAAGGGTTCTTTGTATATCATTTCAAAAATGGCCTCCCATGACAGGTTTGGGTTCGAGTGGGCACGATACAAGGATGTTCATCCGCAGTACGAGGAACAGTTTAAAAACTGGATTTTTCCTCTAACTCGGAAAGATTTTGAAGGCAAGGCAGTGCTTGACGCCGGCTGTGGCATGGGCAGAAATAGTTTCTGGGTGCTCTCGTGGGGTGCTAAGCGTCTTCAGGCGTTTGACTACGGACAGGCTTCGGTTGAGGCCGCCAGAGAAAACTTGAAAAATTTTCCTCACGCCAAAGTCTCGCACGAGAGTATTTATGATATTAAATACGAAAACGAGTTTGATATTGTGATGAGTATCGGGGTTATCCACCATCTTAAAGATCCTAAGCTTGCCATTAAAAATCTCATAAAAGCGCTGAAGCCTGGAGGCAGACTCATAGTCTGGGTTTATGGCAAAGATGGTTACGGTAGACTGATTACTACCTTTGTTGATCCAGTTAGGAAAAATATAACGTCACGTCTACCCATAAGTTTCGTTCACGCTCTGAGCTATCTCATTTCGGCCCCCCTGTGGGTTTTCGTTAAAATTTTTAAAGGCCCTGGAAAACTTTTTAGACAATTTTCAACCTTTCCTTTTTGGCATCTCCACAGCATTGTTTTTGACCATCTTTTACCGGAAATTGCCAACTATTGGGACGCGGATGAAGTGAGGGGATTGGTGGATAAATCTAGCGTTAGTCGAGTTGAGGTGGCACGGCCTCCTCACGGCTGGGGTTGGACGCTTCTTGTAACAAAATAAAAATATGTGTGGCATTGCAGGCTTTGTGGGTGCTGGTGACAAGGAGACTCTCGAGCGGATGCTTGAGAGTATTAAACATAGGGGGCCGGATGACAAGGGTGTCTTTCTCGAGAATGGTGTAGGTTTTGCACACGCAAGACTGAGCATCATCGACCTTTCACCCGCAGGGCATCAGCCAATGTTCTCGGAGGATAAGAGTGTTGCCATAATTTTCAACGGGGAAATTTATAATTTTCGCGCTCTGCGGGAAGAACTTGAGAAGACAAAAAAATATTCTTTCCGTGGTGCAAGCGATACGGAAGTTATTATTAATCTTTACCTCGAGTTTGGCGAAAAGGTTTTCGAAAAACTCAACGGCATGTTTGCTATAGCTCTTTACGACTTCAAGAAGTCTCTGCTTATCCTTGCCCGTGACCGTATGGGCAAGAAACCCCTTTACTGGTCGATGGTGGGTAAAACTCTTGTTTTCGCCTCTGAACTCAAAGGTCTTTTCACCCACCCGCAGGTCAAAAAAGAATTAAATCTTGAATCCTTAAATAAATATCTTACCCTTGATTATGTCCCGACATCCCACTCGATAATCAAAGATATTGAGAAACTTGAACCGGCAACTTACCTTGTTTTCAGAAACGGAGTAATCAGAAAAGAAATTTTTTGGCAGCCCAATTTTTCGCCAAGAGAAACTATTTTGGAGGATGCTGTAGCGGGACTTGACCGATTGCTATCGGAATCCGTTAAAGACAGGCTCGTCTCGGATGTGCCGTTGGGGATCTTTCTTAGCGGGGGACTCGATAGTAGCACGGTGGCGTATTACGCGACGCGGGCCGCCGCCAACAAAATAAACACCTTCTCAATAAGGTTTGAAGACGACTCTTTTGACGAGAGCCGCTATGCGCGAGATGTGGCAAGGTTTCTTGGAACGGAACACCACGAAGAAACTCTGACAGAAAAAGATACACTCAGTCTAGTTCCAAGAATCGCGGATACCATAGACGAACCACTCGCTGACGCGTCTTTCATACCTACCTATCTTTTATCCGAATTCACTAAAAAGAGCGTAACAGTGGCGCTCGGCGGTGACGGTGCTGACGAACTTTTCGCCGGCTACCCGACCTTTCAGGCGGAAAGCGCCGTACGTCTTTATGAAAAAATCATTTGGCGCAGAACTTTTGAATCTTTACTTTTAAAATTTTTACCGGCAGGCGACGATTACTTAAGCGCCAATTTCAAACTGAGGCAGTTCTTGCAAGGTATTGGCGTTCCGCCCGAAATCCGCCATCCCCTTTGGCTCTCAAGTTTTACGAAAAGCATACGCCAGGAACTTTTTACGGAAAATATCTGGTCGAAAATCTCTCATAAAAATGAGTATGAAGACGCCATTCGCCATTGGAACGCAATTGATGCCGACAAAAACTCGCGGGCCCTGTATCAATATATGAGAACATACTTAATGGACGAAGTTATGGTTAAGGTTGACCGAGCAAGCATGGCGCACGCCCTTGAGGTCCGAGCTCCATTTCTTGATTATCGTGTGGTTGACTTTGTAAACAAACTTCCGTACGAGCTTAAACTCCGCGGGCTAACGACAAAATATCTTCTCAAAAAACTTATGAATGACAAACTGCCGAAACAAGTTGTCCGAAGGAAAAAACACGGCTTCGCCGTGCCAATGGGGAGGTGGTTAAGGGGAGAGCTCAAGGACTGGTGTGACTCTGTTCTATCAGAAAAGAGTATAAAGAAACACGGACTGTTTAAATATGAAGTAGTTAGACGTCTGAAGGAAGAACACTTTGCTAAAAAAGAAGACAACAGGAAACTCTTATGGAACCTCTTAGTCTTCCAACTCTGGTTTGAGCGCTGGATGAGATAGCTAGGCGATATCGCCCTGTTTTAACTGAACGTCGCGTTTGAGATCACGGCGCGCCCTTTTTCCTAAAATTTTTTTAAACTCGCGGGCGTGAAGCTCGCCCGTGCCTGGGCGCTTGACCCAGAGATTTTTCATCGTGAATTTCTCACCTTTTTTAATAGGAGCGATTGTGACGACAGAGGCGAAGGCGAAGTCTATAGTCGGCTTCTCGCCCTTAACTGGACCCTTTTTTCCGCCACGAGCCTCCCAGATAGCCCTAGAGCCGTCTATCATCATTTTAAGCTCCTTCGGATCCATAGAAACCTCAACATCATTACCGTGCCAGGACTTGTCGGAGACGAAGTGGCGCTCAAGAATGGAGGCGCCGAGCGCAACAGCACCGAGTGCAGCCCAGGGACCAATAGAGTGATTAGAGAAGCCGAGCACCGCTTTAGGAAATGCCTTTTTCATTTCCAGTAATCCACCAAAGTTTACATCTTTGTATGGAGTAGGGTACATATTTGTGCAGTGAAGGAGGGCGAAGGGTGTTTTATATTTATTCATAATCCGTACTGTCTCTTTTATATCGGAGATAGAATTCATGCCAGTTGAGACAATCATCGGCTTTCGCCACTTTGCCACGTGCTCTATCAGAGGATAGTTGTTGCATTCACCTGAACCGATTTTGAATGCCTTGACCCCCATCTTTTGCAAGCGGTTTGCGGCAGCGCGAGAGAATGGGGTGGAGAGAAAGATTAGTCCGAGCTTCTCCGTGTAGCGTTTGAGGGCTCGCTCATCACGCTCCGAGAGAGCGCACTCTTCCATCACTTCCCAGATTGAGACTTTAGAATTCGCGGGGATTGTTTTTCTTGCCTCCGACTCAACCATCTCGTCGTGAACAACATGGCTCTGAAACTTAACACACTCGGCACCCGCCCTCTTGGCATCGCGGACCATGCGCTTGGCTTTCGCGAGACTACCGCCGTGATTAATACCAATCTCGGCCACCACAAGAGGTGGGTAATCGAGCCCGATCTTTCTCCCGGCAATTGTTAAAACAGGATTTTTTTTCATTGCCCGCTCAGATTAACACCCTTTTCATTTTTAGTAAAATATTGTAGATTATTATACCTATATGTCTCGATCTAAAGTTATAGGAATAGTACCGGCCAGGAGCGAATCTAAAGGGATCCCAAATAAAAATATAAAATCACTGGCGGGCAAACCCTTGCTTGCTTGGGCGATCGAAGCTGGTAAAAAGAGCGGAGTTTTAGACAAAGTTATTCTTATGACCGATAGCAAAGAGTACGCCGAGATTGGCAAAAAGTATGGTGCCGAAGTGCCCTGGCTTCAACCAGCCGAATTTGCTTCGGATACCTCGCATGTTTTTCTCGCGCTCAAGTGGCTTGTAGGAGAACTTATTAAAAGCGGAGAAAAACCAGACTATATCGTTCTTCTTGAACCGACAGCACCCGCAAGACAGGCCGCACATATAAGGGAACTTGTAAAACTTGTCACCGAGAGTAAGGCCGACTCCGGCTTCACCGTTCTTCCGGTACCCGCGGGACACAACGCTCACTGGCAGTTCTCTATTGACGAGAAGGGTAGAGCGCGGATTGTCACAGGAGAGCCTGTTACAAAAATAATAAGAAGAAGACAGCTCTTACCAAATCTTTTTGTCAGGGGCGGTTCAACATATATTTCAAAAATAGAGTGCCTTTTAAAAGCCGAACCAGATATGTACGGCAAAGACACACGAGCCCTGGTCATTGATCCAAAGTACGCTCTAGATCTTGATAATGAAGAAGACTGGCGAGAGGCCGAAAGAATTCTGCCAGCACTTTTAAACAAGTAAAGATGAAGGAAAAAAAGAGAAAGGTAATGGTAGTTAGTCTTAACCGGTCCGAGTATTCGCGCATCAGGAGCGTGGTTAAGGCACTTCTCAAGAGAAAGGATTTGGATACCAAGATTGCTGTGCTCCACTCCAAGTTTGCCAACAACAGTATTCTCTTCGAAGACGAAGGTATTCCGATAGATTATAAAGTCAATATTTCCATAGACGAAAGGAGCCCGGCGAACACAGCCGTTGCGGTAGGCGAAGTCACATCGAAGTTCGCAAAAATTTTTGAAAAGGAGAAACCAGATGTACTTGTCATCCTTGGTGATCGTTATGAAGCACTTGGCGTCGTCATCGCTGCCGCGTTCCAAAATATCTTCATCGCGCACATTCAGGGCGGGGAAGTGACCGGCACCCATGACGAGCATACTCGCCACGCCATAACTAAACTCTCGCACCTCCATTTTCCTGCGACGAAACTTGCTGGCGAGCGCGTGGTAAAGATGGGTGAGGATCCAAAGATGGTTATTACAGTAGGTTGCCCCGGGACTGACATGCTTCTGAAATCGCCACAGCTCAGCTTTAAGGAGTTTAAACAAGAGCTCTATAAAATTACCAATCGCTCGGAAATTCTCGAACGCCTCGAACCGGATTTTCTTCTTATTCTTCAATTCCCCGTACCGACCGAGATTGGAGATGCCGAGCATCAAATCAGAGAGACGGTCGAAGCGCTATCGGAATTTCCGCATTCTAAACTTATTTTGACACCAATACCGGATGCCGGCGGCGATATCGTAGAAAAAATGGTGCGGGAATATGAAAAGCGTGATCCAAAAGCGATTGTTATCAAACATCTGCCACCGGACCTCTTCATCAATGCCATGCGTCTATCAAAAGTGATGATAGGCAACTCATCTGCGGGCATCCGTGAGACGGGTTATTTTGCCGTGCCGACGGTCAACATCGGCTCGCGCCAGACCGGGCGCGAGCAGAGTTCAAATATCACGAATGTTCCTCACGATAAGGAACAAATCGTTAGAGCCACGAAGAAGCAGCTGGAGCACCCGGGGTATACCGTGGAGATGATTTACGGCGACGGAAATGCGGGGGAAAAGATTGCCGAAATCGTTGCCTCTGTAGATTGTTCGAAGATTCAGAAAAGACTTTTCTACTAAAATGCTCGGTCTAAAGTACTTTAATTCCGAAGAGATAAAGAAGAATAAGGAAGCAATCAAACAGTATTTGGATGAGGAGGGCGCGAGCCCCGTCATCACCTCGGGGCGAGCGCAAAAAATTATTGAGGAGTTTATTCCGGATAAAACCGCAAAAATTCTTGACCTGGCGCCCGGAGCAGGCCTCCTCGAAGAAGGGCTCTCTAGCTCAGGATACAAAAATCTGTACGGAGCCGATATCGACGATTATCTCAATTTCAGAAAACTCAAGGAATTCAAAAAGATTGATTTCTCGTTCGAGAAACTACCTTGGTCCGACGCCTCATTTGACGCAGTGATAAGCTTTGAGACCATAGAGCATCTGGAGAATCCACACCACTTCATCCGAGAAATCAGGAGAGTATTGAAGCCGACAGGGGTTTTCATTCTCTCAACCCCGAACATAGACCACATCTTCAACAGGATTTTTTTCCTGAGAAAGGGTGATATGCCGAGATGGCGAAAGAACAACAATCACATAACCCTTTTTCCCAAGGGACTTTTTGAGAAGTCTTTTCTTAATTATTTTGACCTGGTTTACAGAGGATTTTTCTTCGGGTACTTTCCGTATCGTTTCCTTGCCTATATAAAAGGCTGGCCTGAAAACAAGTGGTTTGCTCATACGGCTTGGTGGGTTTTCAAGCATAAAAAATGAAGCTCGTTTATTTAAGCAGTTTGCGTTTGCCGACAAGAAATGCTCACGGTTTTCAGGTGATGAATATGTGCTCTGCTTTCTCACGCTCCGGTGCAGAGGTAGAGCTTCTCGTGCCCTGGCGTTTTAATTTATTGAAAGAGGAACCGTTTAAATTTTACGGACTCAAACCAACCTTTGAGGTGAAAAAACTGCCGTCGCTTGACCTTTACCCGCTGCGATTCATCCCCGAGAGAATTTCAAATTTTGTCCAGCTTTTCTCTTTCCTTGTTTCGGCAAGAATTTATCTCTGGTTTAAAACATTCGACGTTCTTTATACAAGGGAAGGTTCTGCCGCACTTTTCTTTCCGTCCCTCGTTTACGAAATTCATATGCCCGAGCAGATGCGCGCTCCAGGGTTCGTGCCGAAAAGAATCATAGTTATCACAAACTACATTAAAGAAGAATTAATTAAACGCGGACTTAAGTCCGAAAACATTCTTGTCGCCCCTGATGCGACTGACCCAACCCTTTTCGGCAAAATTGGCAAAGAGGAAGCAAGAAGAGAACTCGGGTTTCCAATCGATAAACATACAGTCCTTTACTGGGGCAATTTCAAACCCTGGAAAGGAGTGGATACGTTGGCAGGGGCGGCGCACAAACTCGGAGACGAATTCGTGGTTATCGTCGGCGCCACCAAAGAATCTGACCTAAATCGTATCAAGGAAAAAACCGCAAAACTCTCGAATGTCTCGATAAAAGGGTTCCAGCCGCCGGAGGAGTTGCCGAAATATCTTGCCTCTGCCGACGTTTTGGTGCTACCGAACTCGGCTAAGGACGAGAACTCGCTTCTCTACACTTCCCCTCTGAAGCTTTTTGAATATATGGCCGCCGAGAGACCCATAGTCGCATCCGATCTTCCGTCTTTGCGGGAGATTCTCAACAATCGAAATGCTGTTTTTTTCAAACCAGATTCGTCCGAGTCTCTTGCCACAACAATCAAAATGCTTCTATCACACGACGAGCTTCAAAAGCAGCTTGCCCGGCAGGCGAGGAAGGATGTCGAAGAGTATACTTGGGACAAAAGAGCGAAGAAAATTTTGGATTTTCTCCGAAAATAAATGTCGAGCCACTTTGAAAATCTAGCAAGGCACGTGCCGAACCTCGCTTTGCTTCGCATTTTAGATGTCGGCTCCGGCCGGGGAAAGTTCTTGGTCGCCGCGACGAAAGCCGGCGCCAAGGCGGAAGGGGTAGAGCCCTATGACAAATACATTGAAATGTCTCGAGAACGGGGAGCAAAAGAGGGTGTTTCTATCCGTGTTCAAAAAGGGGATGCGGAGCATCTGCCATTCGATAATGAAACTTTTGACTTCGTCAATTTGTCGGAGGTGATAGAGCACGTTGAGTCACCGGAGAGATCTTTATCAGAATTGAAGAGGGTTCTCAAGCCCGGTGGTTTTGCCTATGTCAGCGTGCCGAACCGTTTTGGATTTCTTGACCAACATTTCCATCTTCCATTTTTAAATTGGATGCCGCGTTCTTGGGCAGAGCGCTTTATCGGAATGTTCGGTAAGCATAAGGATTACAGTCTTCGAAACGGTCGCCAGAGAATCTCCGAGATGTATTACGATACCTTCGGTGGCGCCAAAGCTTTTTTTGAAAAGAACGGCTTTGTTGTTGAGGATATTCGAAGGGCGAGGCGGCTTAGAAACGCGGGACTCTACTTTCTTCTGCCTCTCTATGTTATCTTAAGAACGTTTTATTGGGACGCGTTCCACTTCTTGATAAAAAAGTAAAATGAGAAAAATTGCAGTAATACTTGGGGCTAGGCCAAATTTTGTCAAAGCGGCCCCCTTTTTTCGTAGAGCTTTGTCATATCCAAATATTGACCTAACCCTGATACACACCGGGCAACACTTCGATGACAATATGTCTAAAATTTTCTTCGAGGAGATGTCGATACCGAGACCCCATATACACTTAGCAACTAAAGGAGAGCTTCATACAGAAAAGATAGGTAAAATGTTTAATTCACTTCAGAATATATTTAAAGAACAGAAATTCGATGGCGTGGTTGTGTTTGGCGACGTTAGCTCAACTTTGGCCGGCGGTCTAGCCGCCGCAAAACACGGCCACAGATTAATCCATGTCGAGGCGGGCTTGCGCAGCCATGACCGGAGAATGCCGGAAGAGATTAACCGAGTTATCGTTGACCACCTATCAGATCTTCTTTTTACCTCGGAACTTTCGGGGTCGGAAAATCTGCTGAAGGAAGGAATACCTGAGAGTAAAATTCACCATGTCGGCAACATAATGATAGAGAATCTTGAGATATTCGCCGACAGGATAAGTCAGTCTGCGATTCTAAACAAGCTTGGTCTAAAAAGTAAACAATACTTTGTCGCCACGATACACCGACAGGAAAATACCGATAATGAAATTGCCCTGAGAGCAATTTTGGCACTTCTAGAAGAAATAAACGAGGAAGTACAGATAGTGTTTCCTATACATCCGGGTACAAAGAAACAAATAGAAGGCTATGGACTCTCAAAACTTCTTGAAAAATTCATTCTTATCGAACCGCTAGGTTATTTCGATTTTACGAAACTTGTTGCCGAAAGTATCGGCGTCATAACCGACTCTGGCGGCATACAAGAAGAAACGAGCCATCTCGGCGTTCCTTGCGCAACACTTCGCGACAATACTGAGAGACCAATAACCGTGGAGTACGGTTCCAACAAGCTCTTTCCGGAGAAGCAGAGGAACGCGAAGGAAATTATGCAACACCTGAGAAGAAGTAATTTCAAAAAGAAACCCATACCACTGTGGGATGCCGAAGTCAGTAAAAGGATCTTCGACCTTCTGTTATAATGATTTCTCATGTCGAAACTCAGCGCCACTCTAAGGAGATTCTCTAATAGGTACAAGATTATTTTAGTCACAGGCGGAGCAGGAGCCATTGGTTCCGATTTGGTCTGCCATCTTTTGTCGGCCAGAGTTAAAAGGGTTATTGTTATTGACGATTTAAGTTCCGGTTACAAGAGTAATATTCCGAAAGATAAGAGAGTTGTCTTTATTAAAGGTGATATTACGAACCACGGCGTTGTTAAGAAAGCTTTCGAAAAATACGGCAAGGTTGATATCGTGTACCACCTTGCCGCCCATTTTGCCAATCAGAATTCAATCGAACACCCGGTTCGCGACCTCCAATCAAACGGTGTGGGCACTATTAATCTCCTGGAATTCTCACTACGCAATAAGGTAAAAAGATTTATATATTTTTCGACCTCTTGTATATACAAAAGTAAGAATCAAAAACTTAGAGAATCCGATTTAGATCTGCAATTTGATACGCCCTATGCCATCTCAAAATATATTGGGGAGAAGTACGCACACTTTTATCACAATTTTTATAATCTCCCGATTGTTACACTACGAATCTTCAACTCATTTGGGCCGGGCGAGCGACCCGGATTGTACAGAAATGTTATTCCAAACTTTTTCTATAAATCAATGCTCAGAGAAAGTCTTGTTATTACCGGCACCGGCAATGAAACAAGGAACTTCACATTTGTTGATGATATTGTTCGCGGCGCCCTTCTTGCCGCTCTTTCGCCGAAGGCTCCGGGTCACACCATTAATCTTGGTAGCAAAAAAAGCATTGCCATAAAAAAACTGGCTAAAATGATAAATAAGCTCACAGGCAACAAAAAAGAGATAATTTACAAACCGAGACGCAGGTGGGACCACTCCACGTCACGAAGAGGCAGCCTGGAACTTGCCGAAAAACTTCTTGGTTTCAAAGCAGAGATTCCGTTCGAGATGGGTCTTGCCAAGACCTACAAGTTTTTCCACTCGCGCTTCAAGAAGAATTTATGAAGGTGTTAGTAACCAGCGATTCTTATCTGCCAAGGCTTGGCGGGGCGGAAATATATGCTCTTAAGCTGGGCTCTTTCTTGCAGAAGCGCGGTCATAATGTCAGGCTTTTTACAACGGAAAAAAATCCCAGCGGTGTCGAAACCTCACCCTTTCCGGTTATTCGACGAATCTACAGACGGAATCCGATTGCAATTTTCCGTTTTCTCTTGACCCTATACCGCGAGTGCCGAGAGGCCGATATTGTGAATTGCATATACAGCTACAAGATTGCCGCGATTGTAGGCATATTTAAACTTTTTATTAAAAAGCCCATGGTCGTTACTCTTGAGGGATTGGGAACGCTTGATATGCCGGGAAACAGCTGGTTTTACGCAAGAGTCCTTTCGTTTTACAGGTGGTTTTCTATAAGACAAGCAGAAATAAATATTGCCGCATGCTTAGAATTTGTGGACATTGCCAAGAGATACACAAGTGCCGACAAAGTAATCTATATCCCAAACGCCTTGGATATTGACCAGTTTGACATCAGGCCGAAGGAGACGGCTCTTATGCCGGCAGGCACAGAAGGAAAGATGGTCGCTGCCACTATACGCCGTCTTGTGCCGAAAAACGGCATACAGTTTTTGGTAGAAGCCGCGCCGCTTATTGTGAAAAGATTTAATAACATCATATTTTTCATTATTGGCTGGGGAAAGTTGGATGACTATTTAAAAGAGAGGGCGCGAGCTCTGGGGGTGGGAAAATTTTTTCACTTCGTCGGCAGAATTGAGAACGAAGACTTGCCTCGGTACTTAAACTTGGCCGATGTCGTGGTTTTCCCCTCTACGGCAGAAGCCACGAGCATTGCCTGTCTTGAAAGCATGGCTCTAGGCAAACCTATAATTGCAAGCAATGTCGGCGGTTATCCGGAAATGGTTACAGACGGATATAACGGCCATCTCGTTGATTTAACCGGCAGCACGAATTCTAACTACGATGCCCCCATGACGCTTGGTGACGATAAAATAGCCGCCCTTGCCGACGCGGTGGTGACAATCCTAAGCAATAAAGATAAACTCAAAGAACTCGGTAGGAACTCGCGCCACTTGGCAGAGACAAAATTTAGTTGGCAGGAGAAAATATTGGAAATTGAAGAAGCGTATGAAAAGGCCAGACGAGATTAAAGATTTTTATAAAGGATATGATGATCGCATATCTTCAAAGCGATGGAAATCAAAATACCCCCTGCGCTCGTATGCCCACGAAAGGCAATACGAGAGCGTCCTGGCGTATGTATCACGGAGTACAAAAGTTCTTGATGCCGGATGCGGCGACGGTGCGCTTTCTTTTATGATGGCGGAAAAGGGGGCTCTTGTAACGGGGATTGATTTGTCCACTCCCAATATTAACGCATGCTTAAAAAGCGCTAAAGCGCGCGGTTTGGAAGGGCAGGTATCGTTTCTCGTCGGGGACAGCGAGCAATTGCCGTTTGCCGATAACGCCTTTGATTTGGTTGTAAGTTCACACGTTCTTGAACACCTGCCGAACTTCGATAAGGGCTTAAAGGAGGTGATGAGGGTTACCAAAAAGCGCGCTATTGTCGCCATCCCGACAATTATCAACCCCTCTTCTTGGGTGCAGGTTGGCGGCGGCTGGTTCTATCTAAAGGGCCCAAGATCGTTTGCCGCCCTGCCGATCGGTTTCTTTAAAATGCTCTGGGCTCTCGTAAGTCTCAAAGACGGCGTTAATGAATCTTATGTTGGCGCCGATGTACCACATATGTTCAGGTTTCCCTGGATAATGAAAAAAAAGCTGAAAATTAACAGTTTTAAAATGGTTGAATACGAAGCCTCTACTGTCCTGCTGCCTTATTTCGAGTTCCTACTCCCGGTTATAAAATTTTTGGACAAATACAAAAATAAACCCATATTGAAAAATTGCGGTTACGGAACAACCTTCGTTATTGAGAAGTAGCTTTTCTCACAGAGTATCTGTATAGGATAAAACCGAGAATTCCCGCCGAAAATCTCAACATCATTCTCGCAATCACGAGCCCCATGAGCCCCCATACAATTATTCCGACCGTAACCGCTACAATCTGTAGAATTGAGTTTGTAATGTTAAGGATATATTGCTCGCGCACTCTTTTCTTTGCGGCTAGATAGACATCGGCCGGACTAAAAGTAATACTTAGAAAAGATAAGGCAAAAATCTGCGACAAGAAAACAGAGTCGAGGTACTGTGGAAAGAAAAGTTCGTAGATCCAGGGCGCGAGCGGTATATAAACTATCGCCATAATTGAGCCGAGCAAAAAGTGCATGAAAAACTTGTGGCTCATACCGCCCTCTATTTCTCCGTCCGGACGCTCGACAAACTTGGGAAAGATCAGGTTTCTGAGCCCTTTCAAAGGACCCTTGGTCTGGTTCGGTATGGCGATGGCAAAGTTGTAAATGGCAAGTTGAGCCGGGCCGATAAATTGAAAGGTCAAAATCTGGTCAAGATGTCCCGCAATACCGGAAAGCACGTTCATGATACTTAAATGTTTACCGTAGCCCAGAAGCTCCTTGTCGACCTCACCCTGAGGACGGTAAATGGCCACAACTCTGCGATAGAGAAGCAATCCCGCCAAAGTACTTGAACCGAGAAAAACCCCCACGAGCCAGACGGGGTCTCCGGTCAACAGCATCGCCAAAAGGAGACAGGCGGCGGGAAAGATGTTACCTAGAATCTCAAAATAAATTGCATTTCTCCTAAAATCTCTTTTGGCCACGAGGTAGGCATTGTATAAAGTGCTGCTATGCAAGAATGGCCAAAGAGCGCCGACCATGAGCATGGACATGCCCAAAGATGAATTGCCCCGCACAAAATAATAAATAGAAATGCCGAACGAAAGCGCAAAGAATAGGGCGCTCCATTTTATATTTTTCCAAAAAGCATACGAAAGGCTTCCTTCATAGCCGCTCGCCACGGCACGCATCAGAGCCGACGGCAGGCCCGTGAGGGTTAGCGCCCCCAAAAGCCCGGCGATTGAAAGAATATATTTATATTGCCCGTAAGCTTCTTTTGTTAAAAAATGCGCAAAGGCGATAGCCAGTAAAAAAGACGAAAGCGAGACAATAATCTGCGCAAAAGTAAACCAAAATCCGCCCTTTGTCAGGTAAACCATGTCGGTTTTGAAGAGCCCTTCGCTGCCGCGCAGGGTTCGATAGACCAAGTTACGAAGACTTCGCATAGATTGCTCTTATGATAGGATAGTAGGAATGAATAAACAAATACTCAGAAACATTGTCTTTGTTGGACTTTTCCTTGTTCCATTTGTTCCTTTTTTGGTCTCAAGTTCTCTGTTCTTCCCATTCATCACTACCAAGGCGTTTACCTGGAGGATTATAGTAGAAATAGTTTTCGCTTCCTGGCTTGTCCTGACTTTTATTGATGCAAGTTATAGGCCTAGGCGATCTCTGATTGTCTACTCTATTCTTGCTTTTCTGGCAGCGATAGGTCTTGCCGATATTTTTGGCTTAGCACCAGTTAAAAGTTTCTGGTCGAATTTTGAGCGAATGGAGGGTTACATTACGTTATTACACCTCGGCGCCTTCTTTCTTGTTATTGCTTCGGTTTTCAAAGAAATTGATTGGAAAAGGTGGTGGAACACGTCGCTTGTGGCCTCATTTATTATGGTCATCTACTGTGTGCTGCAGCTCAACGGCCTTTTTCCGATAAATCAGGGCGGTGTGCGCGTGGACGGAACATTTGGCAACGCCATTTACCTCGCAGTTTATATGCTTTTCCATATTTTCGTTGCTCTTTTCTATATGTTGCGCGAATGGAAGAATAAGGCTCTGAGATGGGTATATGTTCTCCTGATAATTTCGCAGACTCTAATTTTATATTTTACCGCTACCAGGGGAGCCATTATCGGTCTTATCGGAGGCATCTTGGTTGCTGCGCTTATAAATATCGGTAACAAGGAGAATAAATCAGTTCGCAAGGTAAGCATTGTAACAATAATCACGCTTATAGCTCTGGTGGGCACTTTCTTTGCGCTGAAAGATGCCGAGTTTATGAAGCAGAGCCCAGTTCTCTCGAGGTTCTCCTCGCTTAATGTCGATGAGCTGAAAACTCAGGGTAGATACTTTGTCTGGCCTATGGCACTTGAGGGCTTTAAGGAGCGACCACTTCTTGGTTGGGGGCAAGAAAATTTCAGCTATGTTTTTCAGGAACACTACAGTCCGAAAATGTTTCGTCTGGAACCCTGGTTTGATCGCGCCCACAATATATTCTTGGATTGGGCCGTATCCGGCGGCCTGATTGGACTTCTGGCTTATCTCTCACTTTACTTTGCCCTGATTTATCTAA
>CAYUOR010000008.1:0-942 GCA_964446535.1 uncultured Candidatus Saccharibacteria bacterium
TAACCAGGAGGTTGGTGAGGGTGGCGAGATTGCCGGTGAGGGTGCCGATGGTGGCGGAGTTCGAGCGGAGGTTAGTGGTGGAAGCGTTGGTGGCAAAGAGTGTGGTTGAGGTGGCGTTAGTAGTGGTGCTATTCACCGCCGTAAAGTTCTGGAGAGTGGAAGATGAAGTAACGAGAAGATTGCCGAGGGTGGCCAGACCCGAGGCGTTGAGAGTTGTGGCGAAGAGATTGGTTGAGAAGAAGTTGGTGGAAGTGGCCTGCGTTGTGGTTGATCTGTCAGCAATGAATCCTCCGGTGAAGGTTGAGGAAGCAGTTGAAATAAATCCGTTGAAGAAGCCGAGAGTGGTGGAAGTGGAGACGCCCCATGGCTGTACTGTCCAGGCAAAGGGTGCCGAACCAGAACCGCAGGCTGTGCCGATATTAGAAAGTTGTCCAGAAGCGTCAAACTGAGCGCAACCCACTTGTCCGCCAAGAGAAGAGAAACTCGGAATACCGTTCGCGTTGATGGAGAAGATAGAGGCGGTTGAGGTAGCTGTCCCTGCGACGGTGGTGGTGGCGAGGTAGAACAGACCGCCTGCGTTAGTGAAAGTCCATTGAGAGAGACCTGCGCCAGCGGAGAGAGAGAGTTGGGGCGTCGGAGTTATCGATGATCCTGCTATGGTAAGAGAAGCAAGAAGTGGGGAGAGATCGGGGTGAGTGCTTGAAGCGGTGGTGGTGCCGATGCCGACCCTTCCGAAGATGTTCATCCCGCCCTGAAAAATATTGTTGTAGGCTAGGTAAGTAGCGTTTAATTTGCCGGATGTTATGACGCGATCGCCAACATCACCAACCGCCACGAATAAACCGTTGCTGTAAGCTATACCGTACCAGCTATCATTGTCGCCGGTGGCAGAGCGAGCGGTCCAGTTTATGCCGTCGGGGCTTGTCATGACGCGATCGCCAG
>CAYUOR010000008.1:1042-15201 GCA_964446535.1 uncultured Candidatus Saccharibacteria bacterium
CGTAGGTGATGCCACGCCAGCTGTCATTGTCGCCGGTAGCAGAGCGAGCGGTCCAGTTTATGCCGTCGGGGCTTGTCATGACGCGATCGCCAGAGTTACTAACCGCCACGAAGAGACCGTTGCCGTAGGTGATGCCACGCCAGCTGTCATTGTCGCCGGTAGCAGAGCGAGCGGTCCACTTGGTGCCGGCAGATACTATGTCTCCGATAACTTCAAGTTCAGCCGAAGCAACAGTCTTCGCAGTACCTCCAATTCTTACAAATCCCGTAGAGCCGTCTATACCAAGTGCGGTAAAACTAGAGGTCGCAAAGGTTGAAGCAGAAGAGGTGGCAAGATAAAAATTTCCTCCCGCGTTTCTGAATGTCCAATGGTTGTTTGAGAGAACTGATGAATCAGAGAGAGTAAATTGTCCTCCACCAGTTGAAGAAATTTGTAGCGGCCAGTTAGGAGTAGAAGTGCCCAGACCAATTCTTCCTGTGTTGGAAATAGCATCGACAAAAGTGAGGTTCTGCAGAGTGGTAGAGCCGGTGACCAACATGTTGCCTCCAATCTTTGCAAAGGTGGTATTGGGGTCAAACCAGAACTCGGCAGTGGTGGTGGAGGTGGCACCAATTACAACAATGTCGCTTGCGTTGTTGGAGTAGTTTACGAACTGTCCCAAGACCTGTGAGGTGGTCGTTGACCAAGTGCCGCCTGCGCCGGCACCACCAGCACCGCTATCGACGCCACAGTCGAAGAAGCCGTTACTCCAGATAAGCTTGTCTTCGCTGTCGGCGCACTCAACAAGACCGGCACCAAATGTTCTGCCTGAGATGTAGAGGCTGGTAGAAGTGGCGTTCGTTGTAGTGCCGTTGGCAGCGGTGAAATTCTGGAGAGTGGAAGAACCGGTAACTAAGAGTGAGCCATCGGTGCCAATGGTCGTCGTAGAAGTTTGTCCTATTCTCAAAGAGTCGCCGACTAGTATGCTTGCGAAGAGATTGGTTGAGGTCGCTTCTGTCGTGGTGGAGCGAAGGATTGAATTAAAGATATGAGTACTGGTCCAGGTGGGAGCAAAGGCTTGATCAACGGTTATAGTATTTATTGAACGAAGAAGCCCAGTGGAGAAAATTAGTGGGCTCTCGTAATCCGTACCGGCAGAAGCGGTAACAAGTTTGCCAGAACTATCGACGCGGACTAGTGAGTTTGAGATAGAGGTGATGGCGAAGTTTGTCGTGGTAGCATTCGTCGTCGTTGAGTTAAGGGCCGTTAAGTTCTGAAGCGTTGTTGAGCCGAGGGCGAGGATATTTCCTAGGGTGGCAAGACCCGAAGCATTAAGGGTTGTGCCAAAGAGGTTGGTGGAGAAGAAGTTGGTGGTTGTTGCTTGTGTGCCGGTGGCGTTTACGAAGGTGAGGTTCTGTAAGGTGGTGGAGCCGGTGACAAGCATATTGCCGCCAATGCGAGCGAATGTTGTATTTGGATCAAACCAAAATTCAGCTGTAGTTGTGGAGTTTGCGCCAATTGCTACAATATCACTATCATTGTTTGGATAGTTTATATACTGACCAGCTACTTGAGAGGTTGTAGTCGACCACGTACCACCAATACCACCGCCAGATGTGTCATCGTCGCCACAACCGAAAAGTCCGTTATTCCAGCTCAGAGTGTCATTATCGTCAGAGCATTCGGTTAGACCCGCGCCGAAGAAAAGACCGGAAACATAGAAGTTTGTCGAAGTCGCGTTCGAGGTAGTGGCATTAACGGCTGTCAGATTCTGGAGAGTGGTGGAGCCCGTAACCAGAAGATTTCCTAGAGTGGCCAGACCCGAGGCGTTAAGAGTGGTGCCGAAGAGGTTCGTTGAAAAGAAGTTGGTAGTGGTGGCCGCCGTTCCTGTCGCGTTTACGAAGGTGAGGTTTTGGAGGGTTGAAGAGGAATTGACCAGAAGATTGTTAAGGGTTATGAGATTTGTCGTAAGTGAGCCGATGGCAGCGGCATTAGCGAAAAAGTTTGTGGTAGAAGCGGTGGTGGTAAAGAGTGTGGTTGAGGTGGCGTTAGTAGTGGTGCTATTCACCGCTGTAAAGTTTTGAAGAGTGGAAGATGAAGTAACGAGAAGATTGCCGAGGGTGGCCAGACCCGAGGCGTTGAGAGTTGTGGCGAAGAGATTGGTTGAGAAGAAGTTGGTGGAAGTGGCCTGCGTTGTGGTTGATCTGTCAGCAATGAATCCTCCGGTGAAGGTTGAGGAAGCAGTTGAAATAAATCCGTTGAAGAAGCCGAGAGTGGTGGAAGTGGAGACGCCCCATGGCTGTACCGTCCAGGCGAATGGGCTACCACCAGAATCAGTACCGCAGTAGATCGAGCCGTTGGTGTCTGCTTTAACATCGCAGTTCCCTGCCGTGAGGTTTAGAATCGCGAGAGAGGTGGTGGTGGCGTTGGTGGCTACGAGTTTTGTGGTAGAGAAGTTGGTTGAGGTAGCGGAGGTGGTGGTGGAGTTTACGGCAGTAAAGTTCTGGAGAGTGGTGGAGCCGATAGCTAGGATGTTGCCGAGGGTGGCAAGGCCTGAAGCGTTTAACGTCGTGCCGAAGAGGTTCGTTGAGAAGAAGTTGGTGGTAGTTGCTTGAGTGCCGGTGGCATTTACGAAGGTGAGGTTTTGAAGCGTTGTTGAGCCGGTGACGAGCATATTGCCGCCGATGCGGGCGAAGGTAGTATTGGGATCAAACCAAAATTCAGCCGTAGTTGTGGAGTTTGCGCCGATAGCGACAATATCGCTATCGTTATTTGGATAGTTTATGAATTGCCCAGCTACTTGAGAGGTTGTGGTTGACCAAGTGCCGCCAGCGCCAAATCCGGTTGTATCATCATCGCCACAGCCGAAGAGTCCGTTGTTCCAAGAGAGGGTGTCGTTATCATCCGCACATTCAGCCAGTCCGGCACCAAAGAAAAGGCCGGAAACATAGAAATTGGTGGAAGTGGCGTTGGTGGTTGTTGAGTTAACAGCTGTAAAATTCTGGAGAGTGGTAGAGCCCGTGACAAGAAGCGAGCCATCTGTATTTATCGTTGTTGTAGAAGTCTGACCAATTCTCAAAAGGCCGCCAGTGATAATATTTGAAAATAAGTTTGTCGATGTCGCCTGTGAGGACGTGCTTCTCAGAATAGAATTAAAAACATGCGTGCCGGTCCAGGTAGGAGAAAAGCTCTGGTCAAGAGAGATGGTGTTCACGCTTCTCGTAACACCAGAAGTGAAGGTTAGTGGATTTTCATAATCGGTGCCGGCAATGGCAGCAACTACCGAGCCCGAGCCGGTGGTTCTCAAAAGCGAATTTGTTATGGAGGTGATAGCTAGATTCGATGTGGTGGCCTGCGTCCCTGTGGCATTTACGAAAGTAATGTTTTGAAAAGTCGAAGAACCGGTGGCAAGGATGTTGCCGAGGGTGGCAAGACCCGAGGCGTTAAGAGTTGTGCCGAAGAGATTGGTTGAGAAGAAATTGGTTGTTGTTGCTTGAGTGCCGGTGGCATTTACGAAGGTGAGGTTCTGGAGGGTGGTCGAGCTATTAACCAGGAGGTTGGTGAGGGTGGCGAGGTTGCCGGTGAGAGTGCCGATGGTGGCAGAGTTTGAGAAGAGATTGGTTGTTGAAGCAGTGGTGGCAAAGAGGGTGGTAGTGGTGGCGTTGGTGGTGGTTGATCTGTCTGCCACAAAGCCTCCGGTGAAGGTTGAAGAGGCGGTGGAGATGAAGCCGTTGAAGAAGCCAAGGGTGGTGGAAGTGGAGACTCCCCAGGATTGTACGGTCCAGGCGAAAGAACCGGCACCACCATCATCCACATCGCAGCCAAATCGACCGCCGCTCCAGGTCAGATAGTTGTTACCCGTACAATCCGCAAGTCCCGCACCTGAAAAGAAGGTGGTAAACAGGTTGGTTGAGCTTGCGGTGGTGGCAAAGGAGTTGGTAGTGGTCGCACTTGTGGTGGTTGACCTGTCTGCGACAAAGCCTCCGGTGAAGGTTGAACTTGCTGTAGAGACAAAACCATTAAGAAATCCGAGTGTTGTGGTTGTGGAAACACCCCATGGCTGTATCGTCCAGGCGAAGGCGCCCGGACCGCCACCGCCTGTAGGCCAGGTAGTGATACAGTTGTCGCCAGACAAACAAATTGTGTCAAAAGTTGCCCTGGTAAAATCGCCATCTTCTAGAATGTTGTCAATTCTTCTTGCAATATGAGAAATATCGCTCTCACTTTGATTTGTCACTGAGTAGTATATGGCGGGAACAACTTCGTTGTCCCTAAATGATTGAAAATCGGGTGCCTGAGTAATGTAATACGGTTGGTAAATGGTCGTTGACGGCCCGATGGAGCCAATCCTCGCGTCAATATAACTTTCAAGTTCGGTTCTTAAATCGTTTCTGATTGAATCGTAATTTATCGTAGTCGAGACATTGGTAACCGCCGTTGCAATGGGAGGGGTGTCGGTTGCTCTTGTTATCCTTGGCGGTGGCGGTTGCACTGGGGCTTCCGGTCTTATAAAAATCTTTTCCAAGGCAATTTCTTTGAGACTCCTAAACCCAGCAAAAATATTTTCAAAGAAGTTTCCTATGCCGCTAAAAATAGATGCCGCGGCAAGCTGGTCATCAACCACAAAATTATTTTCCGCTTCATAGACAATCGGCTCACTCAAACGACCCATAGTGGCAAGCCCGGTGCTTAAAACTATAAGAGTCATAAGAGAGGCTAGCGCAACTTTCTTAAACGGGAATGGAGATTTGACTGCAGGTTTCGTTATCTTATTTAATTTTGGTATGGGTAGGGCTGGTTCAGCCTCTTTCTTAAGCTCTGGGAGAAAAAGAACTTTTTCTGTTTCGTACTTAATGGGAAAATCCGCGAATGATTTATGGGGGATGACTTCTGGCTCTTTTTCTAATCTTTTCTTTTCCTCCTTAATTAATGGCAGAGGAGAAATTTTAGTATTCTCGGCAAGAGGAGTTTGGAATTCAGCCTTTTTTTTCTTCCCTAGCTTCCTTGTCTTCCTGTGTTCGACGAGCGCTTGGTAATCTATGTACCAGGTCTTGCCAATGAGCTTACCGGGAATTTTTTTAGCACGACAAAGTTGCCCTATATAATCACTTGAATAGCCAATCTTTTTTGATGCTCGGATAGCCGAGATGAATTCTTTTCCGTCGACGAAAATAGCGTTATCCATCAACATAAATTATAAATCTCGTATGTGGAAAACCCTAGGGATAAGGTGTTAAATTCTGGGGATAGAGATTATTAAAAATGTCAGAGAACTTGATCCATTATTTTAAAGACTCGTATCCTGGCTAATTCATCATAGATTTAGGCAAATTTCATGCATATTAATACTCTCTAGAGCATTACAGGGGTGATTTTAGTCCTCATTTTTATTTAAAAATCATGAGGAAAGGTATAAAAATTAAAAGTATACATATTAAACTCGGTTATCCGAGATATTAGAAATAATATGAATTAAACAAAGGTGAATTTATAGATTAAATTTTATATATCTCGGATAATATTAATTAAAATTTGTGAATTGTGTAGATATAAATATACTAATTATTTACAGTTATATTTTGATCTAATTATTAACGCTGAATACCCTAAATTAGGTAAATTTATCCCCATCTAAACATTGATATATTATATAAGCTTGCTATAGTAATAATTAATAGTGATTATTAATGTTTATATAGATACATGACTAAAGAAATATACTTTTCAATCAAAGAAGCTGCAGACATTCTTGGCGTATCTGCCCTAACTCTTCGTAATTGGGACAAATCTGGCAAATTTAAGGCGCAAAGGCACCCTATGAACAATTACCGTGTTTATAAACTTTCGGCACTAGAGGAGATCATACGTGATATTGAAGGGGGTACTTCTAAGAGTAACGCCGGTAAACGCATTAAGAAGCTCATGATAAGACACCTAGAAGACTAGAGTAGCTCTGTAAAAACTTTTTTCATCGCCTGAGGATTAGCTCCACCTTTTGTCTCCCTCATAGCCTCCCCAACAAGAAACTCAAGAGAAGATATTTTCCCGTTTTTGTACTCAGCAACCGCTTTCTCATTTTTTGCCATAACTCTTTTTGCTACCTCGGTAAGCTC
The DNA here is from genome assembly GCA_964446535.1 of uncultured Candidatus Saccharibacteria bacterium. Classification (GTDB taxonomy): domain Bacteria; phylum Patescibacteriota; class Minisyncoccia; order Phycocordibacterales; family Zambryskibacteraceae; genus UBA5004. The sequence continues at coordinate 7,135 of CAYUOR010000008.1, forward strand.
TTTGATATCGCTCTTCTGTATCAAATTATTTTTCTCCGCAATTGTTCTTGGGTTACTCCCACCCTGTTCTAAGTTTTTTAAAATGTCTTTTGCACCGCGAGAAGAAATTTCTCCTCTCGACAGCATGGAAATCACTTCGCTAAGATCTTCGCTCCTTACCGGCGCCCTTAAATCATTAGTAATATAGTTTGATACTAACTGCGCTAGCTTTTTGTCTCGGAGTATCCTGACCGTTGATTCAAACAGGCTCCCCCACCCCGGTTCCCTCACGTATATTTCAATGTCTGTATCTCTAAGGCCAAAATCTTTTTTATACCTTTTGCGCTTACCGTTTGGTAACTCCGGTAAAGTTTTTTTAATTGATAGTGTATTAAATTCTTTTTCAATACTCACAAAAAGTTTTGGTAGATCGGGATCTGGGAAATAACGATAATCGTGTGCGCTCTCCTTGATTCGCTGAGAGAATGTTACCTCCTTGTCCTCATCCCAACCCCGTGTTTCCTGATCAACCTTGCCTCCTTTTTCCAGAAGCTGAGTCTGGCGTTCAAATTCGTGCCTGATTGCTTTCTCTACCGATTTGAAAGAGTTCAGGTTCTTAACCTCAACCTTCGTGCCGAGATCACTCCCTTTAGAAACTGATATGTTCGCCTCCACGCGCATTTCTCCTTTTTCCATATCTGCCGAACTTATTCCGAGATAAGTCGGCGAAATAAGAAGTTGAAACTCCTTTGCGAATCTCGCTGCTGTTTCCGCATCGTGTATTACCGGCTCCGTCACAAGTTCAACTAGGGGGACCCCTGATCTGTTGAAGTCGAGTAGACTTTCATTGTTGTCGCCATGCACCGATCTTGCGGTATCTTCTTCCAGGTGGATTCTGGTTAATCTAACCCCAGCGAGAGAGCCGCCCTTCACCAGAGGATATTTATACTGACTTATCTGGTAGCCCTTCGGAATATCCGGATAAAAATAATTTTTACGATCAAATTCGGTGTAATCGGCAATCTCTCCGCCCACCGCCACGCCTAAACGAACGATAGATCTGACCGCCTCGCGATTTATCGCCGGTAGTGTACCCGGGTAACCAAGACAGATCGGACAAACATTTGTATTGGGATTTGTTTCGTCGGTATTATTTAAGGAGTTACAGAACATTTTTGTATGCGTTTTTAGTTCTGCATGTATTTCGAGCCCCACGGTCAGAGTGTAATTACTCATGTGAAATTTCTCTCAAAGATTTTGTCAGGGAATTAGAAAATTTTGTAACGAGGATATCGTCAATTATTGAAACTGGGAAAACTTCTCTACCTGTGTTTCTTAGAACGCCAAGCTTGGATTCTATTTCTTCTGGAGTGATGGTATCAGTTTTGGTCAAGGCAATGATTTCTGGCTTCTTTAGCATGTCTTTATTATAGAGCTCGAGTTCTTTTCTCACCACCTCGTAAATTTTTATGGGATCTTCCGATTCTGCCGATATGCAGTGTAGAAGTGTTTTGGTCCGCTCTATATGTTTTAAAAACTTGTGTCCGAGCCCCCTACCCTCTGATGCTCCCTCTATCAAGCCTGGAATATCGGCGAATATATACCCGTAAAAGCTTCCTAATGCTGGTTCAAGTGTGGTAAATGGAAAGTCTCCGACTTTGGAACGAGATTTGGTCAATGCATTTAAGAGGCTAGATTTACCAGCATTAGGAAGTCCGATAATTCCAACATCAACTACAAGTAAAAGCTCAATTTTAAATTGAGATTCTTCGCCAGGAAACCCTTCTGTTGATTCTTTTGGATTAATGTTTATAGAGCTTTTGAAATGTTCATTACCCAGTCCACCCCTACCACCTGCGAGTATAAGTATCTTTTCACCATCCTTTAAGAGTTCTATGGAATGCCCTGTAGAGAGGTTAGTAATACGAGAACCTAAAGGAAGCTTTACTTCAATATCTTTGCCGGATTTCCCTTGTTTTGAGTCTCTGGCGCCGTCTCCGCCGGGTCCGGCTTCTATAATTTTTACATTGCGATAAGCGGAAAGAATCCCTATATCACGCACCGCGACAACATAAACATCCCCGCCTTTCCCACCGTTACCTCCGGATGGGCCAGAGTATTCCTTACCTTTCTCGTGTCTCCAGCGCACAACGCCATTACCGCCGCGTCCAGCCCTGAGAAAAAGAGTCAATTCATCTATAAACATCAGTACACTTTATTCGCGAAGCGCCTTTTCGGCAAGTGCGACAGCTCCGTCTCTGCTTTTTGCTACGCATAAAAAAAGCTTAGTGTGACAAAACACGGCATCGGAAACACCGCTTATCTCAGATAAATCTTTGCCTGTCTTGCCGCTCCAAGCCGCTGGAAATGGTTTTCTGGCTGTGAAAAAATCGCTATCAAGATTCTTAGAAACCGTTTGGGCTCCCCAGGTAGAATCTTTCCTGGGATAGACCACATAAATTGCTTCGGGCTCTTGGGCCAAAGCTCTCTGCCACAAAAGGCTCTTATCCAGTACAACAATTTTTTTATCTTTAAGCTTTTTTAAGGTGCTCATTACTTCTTGCATATCACTTATTTCCCTTCTTGCAATATTTATCTCTTTCTTTAAGATGTTCTGCGCTAAAAAGACGGCTTCTTTAAACCTAGAGAGTAGTTCTTCTTCGCTAAACCCATTCTCTTCGCTATATGAAGTAATAATGTCGTAAATGGTGTAATCTCTCACCCCAGGAAACTTATTTTCACTTATACTCACGCCATTATCATTGGCATCTATAGGAGAAACGAGTTTCTGGTCTATAAGTATGGCCTCCTCCTCGCCGGCGATTTTACTTCCCCACTTTTGCCAAACCAATCCGAAGGAAGAGTAAGGAATGCCGTTTTTCCTTTTTCCCGCACCTGCCGGCTGGTGGTGGTCAAATCTGTTTTTTGCCGGATCGTGTATAAAGCCGACATCTATTGCAATATCTGCTGTGGCGATGGTTTCCTCGTCTCTAGAACGTAATACTTCCGAGTCCGGATAGACAAAGAGCGCTGTTGCGACGGCAAAAACGTCGTCAACGTGAAATCTACCGTTGTGCGTTACTATTTTCATTACTATAAATTTTCTTTATACGAGCTAGGAGAAGGACATAGAGAGATATCGTAAGAGACATGGTGGGTATTGTTATATAGCCAAATGCCATAACGTAAATCTTAGAGCAATCACCATCAAGCGCTGTACAAGGCAGAAGTGATGGCCCACCTAGAAGGGCGTAGGTCTGATACGCGGCCACAAGACCGCCCAGAATAGCAAGGGGGGTGGCGTAAAGAAAGGCGGAATCGCTTTTCTTCCAGAGCGCCATGCCAAAAATTACAACAAGCGGGTAAAGAAAGACTCTTTGCCACCAGCAAAGAACGCAGGGGTCAAATCCAATAATTTGAGAATAGAAGAGTGAGCCGAAAACTGAGGCGATGGCGATAAGAAGCCCGAATAAAACGGCTCGTTTACCAATAAATTCAATTATAAATTTCCCCCACGACCCTTTCGCTAACAGCGCCAGAACAAAGACGATAAATAAAACATGAGAAAAAAGCACCAGATATGGTATGGCCGTGGCTATATTATTGACCATCAGATTCTTCGAGAGAGCAGGAGGTCGCTTCGGCTAAGGTCTCTAGAGATTGAACACCGGTTTTTCTGGTCCCATCGGTAAAGTCCCAGGTTGGGTAACCCTTGATATCGGCCTCTTGGCAAACCGGCAACTGCCCTTTTGTATCAGGTGTTGAGCACTCTACACGAGGTAGAAGACGTGCTGATCGACCAAACATCGCTTCTTGATTTTTACAATTAGGGCACCAAAATGCTCCGTAATAGATAGCTCCAGAGTCTGATATACATTGAGCGAAAGCATCCAGTCTGCCTGGTTTCTCTGGTGCCACAACGACCCAGACAACACCGGCAACAAAGAGAACCGCTACCAGAGACCAGATAATCGTATTTTTATTCATGTATCGATTCTACCTTAAACTATTTGCCGTGACAATTTTTATATTTTTTTGGAGATCCATCCGATTTTTTCGCACCGCAGGGACATGGATCATTTCGGCCAACCTTGGGAAATTCGCGCTGAGGCTTATTGGCGTTATTATTTGAAGCTTGTGTTCCTTTGGGTTCCGTTGAGTAAGTTGGGGTTGAGACTACCTGTCCGGCTTCAAGTCTCATTGAAGCAAGGGTCTCGAGGTTGAGCATATTGATAAAGTCTGCAACCTGTTTGGCTGTTGAGGCTTCCATGTCGCGGAAAAACCTTAGGCCATCCTTTTTGTACTCGACTAATGGTTCTCTTTGCCCATAAGCACGCAAGTTAACACTGCTTCTTAAGTATTCCATCATTTCAAGATGGTCTACCCAGAAGAGATCTATAGTTTGGAGAATTATCCTTTTCAGAACCTCGGTGGCGTCTTTGTTTGTTTCAAATATTTTCGGTATTTTCTCTAGCATCTTATCTTTGATACCTGATTCAAGGAGTTCTGCCGCCTCCGTCAGATACTCTTCTACCCCCTCCTTACCGCCTAAAAGAACTTTACGGCGGCGGCTGTAAATTATATTTCGCTGAAAATTCAATACATCATCGAATTCCAGAACATGCTTTCTGGCGTCAAAATTAAACCCCTCTATCTTGGCTTGGGCTTTCTCAAGCGAGTTTGTTATGAGTTTATTTTCTATAGGCTCATCCTCGGGGATATCAAAGCGCCCCATCATTTTTTTTATTGTATCCACTGCAAAAACACGCATAAGAGAATCTTCAAGGGACACAAAAAATTGCGTCTCTCCCGGATCTCCCTGCCTGCCGGAGCGTCCCCTAAGCTGGTTGTCTATTCGGCGAGCCTCGTGACGTTCGGTGCCCAGAACAAATAGCCCTCCAAGAGCTTTTATCTCATCGTAGGCTTCCGGCGATGTCGGGTTACCGCCAAGTTTTATATCTATACCGCGACCGGCCATATTTGTGGCAAGCGTTACCGCACCCTTTTTACCTGCTTGTGCAATTATCTCTCCCTCGCGTTCGTGATTCTTGGCGTTCAGAATTTCGTGTTTTATGCCCTCGTTTTTAAGATAAGCCGACAAGAGTTCGTTATGTTCAATTGAGACGGTGCCGATAAGTACCGGTTGTCCTTTTTGGTTAAGATCTCTTACTCGTTTTGCCACGGCCTTCATTTTTCCAACTTGGGTCTGGAAAATTAAATCATCATGATCCTTACGAGCAACTGGTCTATTCGTCGGAATAACGAAAGTTTCAAGTCCATAAACTTTGTAAAATTCTTCTTTGGAGGTAGCCGCGGTGCCGGTCATGCCAGATAACTTCCGATACATACGGAAATAATTCTGATAGGTAATACTAGCGAAAGTTCTTGATTCCTCTTTAATCCTAACGCCCTCCTTGGCTTCAATAGCCTGATGCAGGCCCTCAGACCAGCGACGCCCCGGCTGAAGACGACCGGTAAAGGCGTCAACGATAACTACCTCATCATCCTTGACGACATACTCCTTATCGCGCTGATAAAGCGCCTTCGCCCTGACTGCGGTTTCCAAGTGGTGCACATATTTAACCCCACCCTCGGTGTAGATGTTTTCTATGCCGAGAGATTTTTCCGCCTTGTTAATACCGCTCTCCGTCATGGAAATTGCCCGTAATTTTTCATCCACAGTAAAATCTTCTCCGACTTCTAGGTTTCTTGCGATTTTGGCGAATTTTTCGTAAAGCTCGCCGGCGGCACCAGTATTACCAGAAATGATAAGCGGGGTGCGAGCCTCGTCTATGAGGATTGAGTCTATTTCGTCAACTATCGCGTAATGGTGCTCGCGCTGAGCAAGCATGCCTGTGTTGTACAAAAGGTTGTCTCTAAGATAGTCGAAACCAAATTCGTTATTGGTGCCATACGTAATGTCAGTTCGATAGGCTTCTTGTTTGGTCACCGGCCTCAAGAATTCATGAACGACGTGGAAAGAACCTGTTTCATCGCGCTCTCGATCCTTCTCGACGTGCGATTCGTCATAAATAAACGATTGTGAATGGTTAAGAACCCCCACAGACAATCCGAGATAAGAGTATATTTGCCCCATCCAAACCGTGTCTCGTCTAGCCAGGTGGTCGTTAACCGTCACCACATGCACGCCCTTACCGAGAAGTGACACAAGATAGGCGGCAAGTGTTGCCACCAGGGTTTTGCCTTCACCGGTTTTCATTTCGGCAATACCGCCGTTAAAGAGGGCAATACCGCCGAGGAGTTGCACGTCAAAGTGTCTTTGTTTCAGAGTTCGCTTGGCTGCCTCACGAACCGTGGCAAAGGCTTCTGGTAAAATTTCTTTCAGCGTCTCTTCTTCCGACGCACCTCCTTCCGTCTTGGTTTTAATTATACTTTTGAATTTATCGGTCTGGGCCTTGAGTTCGGAAGGAGAAAGTCTTTCGAGCATAGACTCGAATCCGTTTATCTGCTCAACCATCGGCGTCCAAGACCTGAGTTTTTTCTCCTCCGGTGAGCCAAAAATACCCTGGAAGATTGCCATAGGGCGCTTATTTTAGCATGTTTCTAGGTTAAAGAAAAAACGCCTTAAAGGGCGTTTTTTCTGGCAAGTCGGGAATTTTCCCCGACCCCGACCGAAATCGATCTAGCGTCTTCGCTTCTTAGAAGATTTTCGCTTCTTAGAAGATCGCTTAGCTGCCTTTTTTCTTTTCTTTGCCATTTTGTCTTCCGATTTTTATTCGGAGATTATTGTTAACGCTCGTCGCAGAAAAATATTTGTAAAATATTTTTCCGACTGCGACCTAACTTAATTATTCTCCTTTAAGTTTATAGATACAATAGAAAACCGAAAATAAGTGTGGATAACTTTTTTGAAAAGTTTTTCTGTCTCGTCGACGCGCGGAGAGCGGGGCGGGCTCCAAACGAATATCTTTGTGAGTGCGCCGCTCTCCACGCGCGGACAAGAGCTTATAAAATTATAATCGAGATATTGTTACAAATCTATTTCAAGATGAATAAAAACGCAAAACCCGCCAAAGGCGGGGCTTGCGCAGATATTCGTTCGTTTGGAACCTAGCACACAACACTCACTCCACTAATACTAGCATAAACTTGTCTAAATTGCAAGTTCTTCCAGATATTTTTTGTAGGTATCGGCATTTGCGGGGTCAAGCTTTATGCGTTCATTAAAGATCATATAAACCATCTCCATTCGTTTCTTGGTGTAATAAGCCGTGAGAATTCTGTCATCGAACAGAAACTCCCTTTCAGTGATTTCGCTCCTAATCTTCTCTTCCGCTACCCTATCGCCGGCGTGAATGGCGCCGATTAGATAAATTATTTTCGCATCAAAATATTCCGGGGCAAGCTCATATGCCTCCCTGAAAGATTCAAGGGCTTTGGCTGTTTCATTCATGTTTATATAGACCGAGCCAATTTCAAAATATACTTGCTGCTTTCCTGGAATCGTTTTTTTTGCTTCTTCAAGAACTGCTAGTGCCTCGTTAAAAAGACCAACACTCGAAAGGAATGAGGCGGTAACGAGTTGATAGCGTGAATCACCCTTAAGATCTTCCATCTGGGTAGTAATAGCCTCACCAGCGAAATTAAAGAAAGAATTTTTATCTTCCATTGGAATATTACTCGAAAGGATGCCGACGGCATTCTGGGCAATCTGTTCAACCACCTCTGGTCTGCCAAGGCGAGACCCTTCATAAGCTTTTTTAAATTGCTCTGACGCGGTCAGTGTTTCCCCGTCTGTTTGTGCCGACTTCAGCGCCCCTATGAGGGTGGCGTTGGTTGAAAGCGGTTTTATATTCACAAAGTAAAGACAGAAAATGAGAAGAATTAATACTAGCGGCGCAAGAATTGTTTTTAATACGGTTTCGCTAATATCTTTTTTCCAAAGTAGGTTGTCTGCCGTTCTTGAGTGGACATACCCCAGTAGCGAAAAGAAAAGAACATAGCTGATGAGATTATCAAAGACGAAAACGTTGTGGAAAAAATATGCGGCAATAAGGCCCGTTAAAACTGACTTTTCCGTGTGTGAAAACCCTTCACCACTCTCCCCTTCTTTCTTTGGGCGCCAAA
>CAYUOR010000009.1:0-11422 GCA_964446535.1 uncultured Candidatus Saccharibacteria bacterium
ATCGAGTGACTCTACTCTTGTCTTCAAAACTTCTGGATCTACTTCGCCAGCGCTGGCTACTTTTTCCTCGCTCATTTCTTTATCCACGGCAATCGGCTCTTCTTCTCTGAAACCAACAATGGCCTTAAGCTGATTTATCATCACCTCTATGGCGTGTGTCAGGGCGGCAGAAGGAGAAATAGAACCGTCGGTCTCGATTGAGATTCTCAATTTGTTAAAATCGGTTCTGTCACCGACGCGCATATTCTCAACCTCATAACTGGCGCGTCTAATAGGAGTAAAAATGCCATCAAGCGCTATGGTGCCTATGTCAACGCGCGATTTTTCAATCATCTCTTTCGGCATGAATCCAAGACCTTTTTCCGCTCGTATTTCCATTTCAAGCACGGTGTTTTTGCCGGTAATCGTCGCAATAACCTCATCCGGTGTAAAGATTTCAACCTGACCTGGGGTTTCGAGGTCGGAAGCTTTAATTACTTTTTCCCCTTTGGCTTTAAGATAAAGAGTTTGAGGTTCGTCGGTCGTGAAGCCCATGCGAATTTTCTTCAAATTAAGGAGAATGGTCACGACGTCTTCTTTAACACCTTCAATGACGGAAAATTCGTGATTAACACCCGCAATCTTAACGGAAGTGATAGCGACACCCGGCAGAGAAGAGAGAATTATACGGCGAAGAGAGTTGCCTAAGGTGTGGCCATAACCGGGGTAAAGACCCTCGATTTCGAAAACGCCGCTCTCCTTTTCTTCAGAGACGACTTTTGGTTTAGACGGTAAAAGTATTGTGTAATCTGCCATAAAATATAAAAAATTAAGGTTTTAATTATAACACTACCTGTTATAGAATTCAATAACTGTACCCAAATCGAAGACATGCTCCTGCGAAACGTAAACCGGCTCCCCCTCAACCCTCGCCTCGCGAAGCGCCGGGTCAACCTTAAGCCAGGTCGGCACGCTTACTGTCTTCATCCTCTCCTCCACCTCCGCAAAAAGGGGGCTCGAGACGGATCCCTGCCGAATCGAGACTTTATCTCCTTTTTTCAGAAGAATTGATGGAACATTCACGCGCCTCCCGTTAACTAGGGCGTGCCCGTGACTTGCGGCCTGGCGCGCTTGAGCACGAGTCTTTGAGAAGCCGGCGCGGTAGAGAACATTGTCGAGACGAGTTTCAAGCATCAAAAAAAGTTTTTGGACGGGGTCCTTGCTACGAAGCGCCTTGCCAACATAGTTACCGAATTGCCGTTCATTCATACCGTAGGTGTATCGTGCTTTCTGTTTTTCTATGAGCTCTTGCCCGAATTCGCTGGCTGGCCTTTTTTGACCCTTGCCGCTTTTCTCTTTTCTTGCGAGAGAAAGGGTGTACTTTGGAGTCTGGGTTTTCTCAAAGATTGGTGCGCCTAAACGTCGAGCTATTTTATATTTTGGTCCGATTTTCATAATTTATGTTCTTCTAGGTTTAGGTGGCTTGGGACCATTGTGTGGTACCGCGGTCCTGTCCTGAATACTTATCAAACTTATTCCTTTTGATATAAATCCGCGGATAGCAGACTCTCGACCAGAGCCGACACCGTTGACAACGACTTTAACTTCTTTGATTCCAATATTAGACGCCTTAAGAGCGAGGGTTTCTCCGACTTTGGCGGCGGCAAAGGGGGTGCCTTTTTTCGCCCCCTTGAAACCAAGTGAGCCGCTCGACGACCAAGCCAGGGTATTCGATTTGCTATCCGTTAGAGTTAGCTTGGTATTATTGTAAGTTGACTCTATGTAAAGAACGCCCGAGTCAACGCGTCTCTTAGAAGATTTTGAATCTCCTTTCGGTTCAGCGACAGTCGTCGCTTCTCCTTTGGCGGCCTCGGCTGACTCTTCTTCGGTTTTTACTATGCGTTTTTTACCCATTTTTATTTCTTCTCGGCAATCTTACGACCGGTACCCATGGTCTTACGAGCCCCTCTCTTCGTTCTAGCATTGGTCTTTGTGCGCTGGCCGTGGACAGGCAGATTTCGCAGATGCCTTATTCCTCTATAAGTTTTTATATCTTTAAGTCTTTTTATATTGCCAGCAACCATTCTTTTCAGGTCGCCCTCTATGGTTATGCCTTCAATAGCGGAGCGAATTTTATTTTCTTCGTCCGTCGTTATATCTTTCGGTTTCTTGCCGAATTCTATTCCCGCTTTTTCAAGAATCATCCTAGCGCGTGAACGACCAACCCCGTAAAGGACCGTAAGTCCGATCTCAAGACGCTTTTCATCAGGAATGGTGATGCCAAGTACTCTCATCTATCCTTGTCGTTGTTTATGTCTCGGGTTAGCCTTGCAGGTAACATAAACATAGCCCTTTCTTCGGACTATTTTGCACTTAACACAGAGCTTCCTGACAGACGCCTTCACTTTCATAACAGGTTCCGATTCTAACCTAACCTGCGCTTTCTGTCTAGACCTAGACCGGGTGGGCGGGGAGAAATTTATAGCCTTTTAGTAATCCTTGCTTTGCCGCCATACGGCTCGAGCTCCAAGAGCACCTTGTCGCCAACCAGGACCCTAATACGATTAAGGCGCATTTTGCCGGATAGATACGAGAGAACTTCTTCCCCAGTCTCGTCGAGTTTTACTCTAAACATTATGTTGGGAAGGGACTCGGTAACGATGCCTGTTTTTTCCAAATCTGGATTTTTGGCTTGGGGCATACTACTTAACCTCGAGTTTTTTTATCATTAAACCTTCACCGTCCGAAGGAAAAGAAGATTTCCAGAAAGGTCTGATCGTCGCTCTGGCATCAGAAATTGTTGGATAATTGTTGAGAATAGAATTAAGTTTATCTTTGTTTCTACCTAAAAGATCGGCCTTAAGTGCGGTTTCGTCCGTATACCAGACAACTGTTCCCTGTCCTGAAACCGCAAAGGTTATCTCCTCTGTAGCAAGCGGATTGGTGACGACATTGTCTAGAAAAGAGAATTCTACGTTCTCAAGTTCCAAAATATCAACCAGATCACCGGGCGCTAGAGACGCCTTCTCTCTGGCTAAGATTGTGGACAAATCTCTTGCTTTAAACATGGCGCCTTCGAAATGGCCACGCATATTAAGAATGGCATTGGAACGGTTGGAGGCTTCGCCCTGTGGTAATTCTTCAAATGTGAAGGTTGATAAATCAGGCACGATTACAAAGCCGTCTGGCGCTTGGGCTCTGGCTTCGGAAAGAAGTTCTGTTCTAAGGCGTTCCTCGAGTTGCGTTGTGGCCTTTGCTCGGTCGGCATCGCTCACAGATTTTTCCTTCCCGACAAAACCGCCCGTCATCGGAGTTTTAGAACGAGCATAAACGCCGGAAAAGAGCGAACTACCTTTAAGCCCGGGGAGGGTAAAATCGGTGAGGTCAATATTGTATTCGGCGCCAGGCACGTCGGCGTAAACCGTTACTTCAATTGAACCGGGGACTTCTTTACCGGCAACAGTCTTTTTGCCGGGAACGGTTATATCATTTTGAGTTCTATAAATTTTACCCTCGGGCGTTTCAAACCTTGTTGTCGCTCTTAATTTCTGACCTTGCGTCGTTGCGTTGTTGTAGACAATTATTACTCCACTTGCCTTCCGACTAACATCGGCCTCGCCTGTTGCCGGCACCTCCATACCTTGATCTTTAGAAATTTTTATCACGCTGAAAATAAGTCCGGCCCCAGCCTTGCTGGCACTAAACTCTTCACCCTCAAAAGAAATCTTGGTCGATTTTGGCGTATAAGAAAGAGTGGCGCCGTCAAAAATCGTTAATAGAACAAACACAAAAATAAGAGTAGCGGCAAGACCACCAAGAATCCAGAGTCGTTTGCGAGAAAACCTTGGAAGTCCCACTGACGATTTATGAAAATCGTATTCTTCTGTCGGCGGCTCAAACGAGTAAGTGTTTTTCGGTGGAGGAGGGCTCGGGGGTGGTGGAGGGGGTGGCGCGGGTTGCGGCGAACTTTGAAAATCAATAGAGCTTGTGTTTTTCCTACGACTTTCTGGAATAGGAATATTCCTTATGCTTCTCTTTCGCTCCGGTGGAATTATGTCTTCTATATTTTTTGCCATCCTTAGAATTATAACTTATCTTAGCCTATTCTAAAATAGCCTTTATTCTTCTTGTGCCCTGGGAAACGGCCTCTTCCTTTACTATTTTAAATTTTCCCAATGCTCTTGTGTTTTCAACATGGGGTCCGCCGCAAAATTCGAGACTGAAATTGCCGATTTTATAAACTCGAACTTTGTCTCCATATTTCTCTTCAAAAAGACCGATGGCTCCCCTTTTCTCGGCCTCTGCAAGAGGTATATCTTCATAGGAGACAGGAAGGGCTTCAGTAATCTTTTTATTGACTAGACCTTCTATATTTTGTTTTTCTTCGTCTGTAAGTTTGCGCGGAAAGGCAAAGTCGAAGCGCAATCGCTCAGGAGTTATGTTTGAGCCTCGCTGAAGAGTCTCTGGTCCGAGAACTTCCCGTAGGGCCTGATGAAGAAGATGGGTGGCAGTATGAAATTTTACTTCTATGTCGCTCGTACCAGCGAGCCCTCCTTTGAACTTTTGTTCCATGCCAGCCTTGGAAATTTCTTGGTGTTTAGAAAATTCTTTATCGAACGCAGCAATATCGATGTCTGGAAATTTATCGCGGATAACATCTAAAGGCAGGCCGAAAGTGTTGTATAAACCGAAAGCGATCTGGGGAGTAATCGTATCTAGTCGACTAAGTTCTTTTTGACCGAGTTCCAGTGCCGACATAAATTGTTCCCTCTCTTCCTCAACGACTTTCCAGATGAGGTCACGGTTAAGTTCGGGGAAACTTGCGGTAGTAATGTTGAGTCCGAGTTTAACCTCTGTTTCGGTAAACTGCGCCAGGATTCGACGAAGAAGTCGACGCAAAATGTAGCCCGCTCCGCGATTTTCCGGCACCACGCCGTCGTTAATAAGAAAGCATATGGCTCTGGAGTGATCGGCGAGAATTCTTTTTTTTCTCTCGTTTGTGTGCTTCGGTAAGATTGTTATTAATTTTTTAAAAAGATCCGTGTCAAATACTGTCGGAACCCCCTGAACCACTTTCGCCAAGCGCTCAAGACCCATGCCGGTATCTATACCTTTTGTTTCAAGGGGTTTAAGAGTTTTATCGCGATTTTGGTAAAACTCGTTGAAAACAATGTTCCAAATTTCAATGCCGTCGACATAAATTTCAGTCGTCGGTCCGCATGGACCTTCTTCACCTGTCGGTCCCCAGAAATTGTCGGCACGACCGCAGGCTTTGATTTCAATATTCGGATCAAGACTTTTCCAAATCGCTTCCGATTCAGAGTCTTTCGGTACGTTCGCCTCGCCTTCGAAAACCGTGACGTAGTCGATTTTAAGACCCATCTCTTTTGTCACAAACTCGAAGGCGTATTCGATAGCTTCCTTTTTCCAATAACCGCCGAAACTGAAGTTGCCAAGCATTTCGAAAAAGGTGAGGTGTCTTTCATCCCCCACTTCTTCTATATCCGAGGTGCGCAAACATCTCTGGGCTGAAACAGTATTTTTCGAACCAAAATCTTTTTCCGCATCTGCCCTGCCAAGGTAGTACGGTTTAAATTGCTGCATGCCAGCAGTGGTAAAAAGGACGGAAGAATCATTATGTGGCACCAGTGAGGAGGAGGGCACAATAGCATGGCCGCGTTTCTCAAAAAATTCAAGAAATTTTTCTCTAATTTCCTTGGACTGCATCGCAGTCAATATATCATACCTTGTGGAGGTTTTTTAAAACCGCGAAATCTTCCTTCAGGTTTTTTAAAAGCGACTGGTTATATATGGCGGCGGCAGGGTGGTATAGAGGAACAACGGAAAGTTCCTCTCCACCAAGCTTTGTCTCAAAAACTCGGCCATGGATACGACTAATGGGGCCGAGTTCCCACTCAAGACCGTAACGGGTCATGATGTATTGCATGGAGAATCGTCCCAGGGTGGCAATAACCTTCGGTTTAATAATCGCTATTTGCCGGTCAAGAAACGGAGCATAAAGCTCAATCTCTGACGGTAACGGGTCGCGGTTTTTCGGCGGCCTATCCTTAACGATATTCGTAATGTAAACGTTACTCCTGTCTATGCCTATAGACTTGAGAAGTTCATCAAGAATTTTACCAGCTCGACCACAGAAAGGTCTGCCGGTTTTCGCTTCCGTCTCGCCAGGCGCCTCGCCGATAAACATGATTTTGGCAACATGACTTCCCTCGCCTATAACGGGGAAATAACCATTTTCCTGTCGATAGGAGTAGAGCGGAGAGTCGGTCAGATTAACAATTTCGTCCTTTATTTTCTTTAGAGCCTCGTCTCGGTCAGTCATTCTTCGGAACGATTCTCTGTTCAATAAGCCAGAAGACGGTAAAAACGAGAATAGTCGCTGCTGCGGTGAAAAACGCAAGCGGTAAAAGTCCGTAGCCGACCGCCATACCTATACCAGCAGCAACCCAAAGACCGGCAGCCGTAGTAAGACCAGTAATAGTTGATTCTTTTAAAATAATGACACCGCCGCAGAGAAATCCGATGCCCATAACGACACCGGCCGCCATCCTCATCGGGTCGTAGGCAAAGTTGTCGAAGGTCGGAACAACAAAGCGTGCTATTAGGATAAATAGGCACGATCCCATGGAAACGAGGCCGAAGGTTCTGAAACCCGCAGTCTTGCCAGCCATAGTTCGTTCAAAGCCGAGCAAGGAGCCGAGAACTAATGCGATCATTAATAGATATAGCGGTTCTGTCATAGTCCTTCTATCTCATTGATAACTGGTTTAATGTTAAAACTTTTTCCTAGAAATTGACTCAAGATGCTGGGATCTTTCGCCAATTCAGAGCAGAGCACTACCCGTTCGCCCAGAAGAGTTTTTTTATCCGAAGGCGAGAGCGACGTGAGGCAGGTAATCGGGTGAAGTCTTTCTTCTTCAACCATATCTTGCAGATTGCCCTTCTCCGGATAGTTCCATCCTATCATAGTTAAATTCGAGCAGACGCCGTAATGAACCGCAGTGCTGGAAAACTTGGTGTTAGTTATAAGCCAGGCATCGGTAATTTTCCTATTGGTGCCGCCATAATTG
Organism: uncultured Candidatus Saccharibacteria bacterium; assembly: GCA_964446535.1. Taxonomy (GTDB): domain Bacteria; phylum Patescibacteriota; class Minisyncoccia; order Phycocordibacterales; family Zambryskibacteraceae; genus UBA5004. The sequence goes on from CAYUOR010000009.1 coordinate 7,071, forward strand.
AAAACATTGTCTTTAAGGTCATCAAAACGCGCTTTGACATAGAGGGCTACCTTCAGGTCAGATTTGGTGCCGAGTTCGTTGTGGAACTTGGCCTCTACCATAATTAGTTTTTTAGGATTATAGGCAACGACATCAACTTCGTGTGGAACACAGCCGCCGAGTACCGTCTGTCGAGTTTTACACTCAAAGCCTTTCGCTTTTAAAATTTCGGCAATGAAATCTTCAAACGGAAACCCCGATGGTCCAAGATCCATAATCGCCCGGCGGAGAGAATAACTTCTCGCCACCGGTTTACTTGTGCTTTCAAGAAGTGAGAAGGCGTGTTGATAAATCTGCGAGGTCGTCATGCCGTCATGAAGCTCCGGCATGACATGAGAAATAACATTTTCGGCAACATCTTCGGTGGCGCCGGCATTGAGCAGCGAGACCCGTAATTTCTCGGGATCAAATGCTTCCCGCTCACCGTTCGCTTTTAGAATTATTACCTGTTTATTGGAATTCGCCACGAAATCAATTATAACCTAGAGTATCTGCTCCATCACTCCGCCGCCGAGGCACAGTTCTCCTTTATAAAGAACAAGCGACTGGCCGAGAGAAAGTCCTTTCATAGGTTTTTCAAATTCAACTTCCAGTTTGTCATTATTATTTTTCACCCTTACTGACACCTTTTCACCCCGATATCTTATTCTGGCAGTTAGATTATCGGGTGTAATTTCCTGGTTCAAGTTTAAGCTGCCGATTAGAACCTTTTTTGGCGAAAGAGAGATAATTTCCGGTTCTTTATTGGAAACAGTGAGAGTATTCTTTTTTATATCCTTGGCAACAACATAAAAGGCGCCATCTTCCGGACTTTTTTTTGTTACATTAAACCCATGCCTTTCCCCTATCGTATAAAAGAGGGCGCCTTTGTGCGAACCTATAACCTTGTCTTCGGTATTGAGTACTTTACCGGATTTGGAGGAGATAAAGTGTGACAAAAATTCTGACATTTCAATATCACCAATGAAACAAATACCTTGGCTATCTTTCTTTTCTGCGACTGGCAGGTTAAACTTTTTTGCTAAAACACGAACCTCGCTTTTATTTAAACTGCCTAAGGGAAACAGGATGTTGGAGAAATTTTTTTTCTGAATTGTCCAAAGAAAATAAGATTGGTCTTTTTCTTTATCTTTACCCTCAAAGAGTTTTCCGTCTTCAAGCCTTGCGTAGTGACCAGTGGCGATAAAATCGGCTCCAGACTCTCTTGCTTTCTGCCAAAACGAGCCGAATTTTATTTCTTTATTGCATAAAACATCAGGATTCGGCGTCAGACCGAGCTTGTAGTCAGCCACGGCTTTATCTACCACACCTTTTTTATATTCATCAGAAAAATCAAAAAAGCGAAACGGAATATTAAGGGCGGCGGCAACTCTCATAGCGTCGCGCCTTTCTTCGCGCCAAGTACAAGGCAGAAAGTCTGGTTGCCAGACTTTTATGAAAACCCCCGTCACATCAAACCCGCGCTCTTTCAATAAGACGGCAGAAACAGCGGAATCGACTCCACCCGAAAGACCGATAAAAACCTTCTTCATTGGCACTATACTACCAAAAAGAAAACGCCGTGCGAGCGGCACGGCGTTTTGACAAATACGGCCAGAATCTACCGACCAAAACGGAAAACGATTTCCGTATCGAGATTGCAGTGTTGGTTAGGCAAATTCATGCTCGTGGTAAGAATCGGCGGATTCCCTGGCTCGATGACAAAAAACTTCCAGTCACCAGAACAGAGGCGTGAGAGAACGACGAAACGCTCATTGGCTGCCTCCGGTCCGGCGCGGACCAAATCAAGTCTGATGTAGAGTGCGTCGTAGACATCACATAGGCTGTGCCCGAGACTCTCCACCTTATCGAAGATCGCGCTGAAAGATGGCGGCATCATGAAGCCAAGATTTCGGACTTTGGTGTGACCAAATCGAACCCTTGTTGCTTCGTTGGTATTTTTTGGTAGATACCTGATCTTTTCCTTGGCGTCGAAGTGAACGTAGACGCCCGCGTCGATAAGTTCAGAGAGAAGACTCTCTTTGGACTTTCCGCCAACCGTGATATCCGTGAGGATATGGATACCGCCAGGTGTTCGAGAGTACTCCCTGATACCTGTCGCAAGGTAGGCGGCAAAGCCCGGGTGTTCGATAAGCGCCTGGGCTTTCGTGGCGTTTAGATTCGCCTTGTTGTATTGAGCCCGAAAAATTTCAACCGCCTGTCGCCCACGGGGGCTGTCGGCGGTTATCGACGTGTTCAACGCTTGACGCGTCGACATCATCTTATCTTTCACTTCCCTTCTCCTTTGAATCTAGTGGTCCTGCCTCTAAAGTTCTTTTCCAATAGAGTTATACCTTTTGTTATGAGTTGTGTCAATTTAGAATAAGTTTGCGCTTTTTCGCCACATGCTCATCAAAAGATTTTGAATAATACATTAACCCGTCGTCCCCTGTAAGAAAGTAAAGATACGGAGTAGTCGTTGGTTCAAGGGCTGCTCTAATACTTTCAAGTCCTGGATTAGAAATCGGCGTGGGCGGTAGTCCTCTATAGAGATATGAATTGTACGGCGATTTGATTTTTAAATCATCGGTAGTTAGCTCTTTGGTACCCTTGCCGTTGATATAGGCGAAACTTGTATCAACTTGAAGAGCAATGCCGTGATCAAGTCTTTTCCAGAGAATACCAGAGACTATTCTCATATCCTCTTTGGTCTTCGCCTCTCCTTCCAGAATGGACGCCATTTTTATAATGTCTTCGATTGTTCTTTTTGATTTATTAATCTCGGCATCCAGCGATCCAAGCTTGGTATCAAAATTATCTCGCATCATCTTTATGGTCGAGGTGGCGGTTGCCGTCACGGGAACAAAATAGGTGTCCGGGAAAAGATATCCCTCGGGCGCAAGGGTCTCGAAAACCGTGTGGTCAAAAAAGACAAACCTTTCATCAAAAAGGGATGATATTTTCTTAACTGTAAAACCTTCTGGCACAGTAATTCTCGCTGTGGTAATTTCGTGTAAACCGTGAAAAATTCTCCAGGCGACGGCGAGGGAGCTTTCCGATTTTTCCAGATAATACTGTCCGGCTTTCATATTGCGTTCGCCGCCAAGGATTATGGCAAAAGTGCGAAACCAGAATGGTGATCGAATAACCCGAGCCTCGTGAAGCTCCAAAGACAAAGTATAAAGCCCGGTGCCATCTTGAACTGTGATGATGGATTCTTCTGGGAAGTGCCGTGGTGCCGAAAGGGCGAAAGTAAGTATAAGGAACAGCGCAACGCCCGCCGCGACAAGATAAATTTTCTTGTCTCTTAGAAATTCGGTAAGCATTGGCTAATTCGTCATATCTTAAGACTCTTTTTCTTCCTCTACGTGGAGCCTGACTGGTAGATTTGATGGTGCTGAAGCTTTCTTGGACGGTACTCTTGCCAAGGTCGGGGTTGTGATGGCGCGACCCGGGAAGTGGTATATGGTAGCCAGCTCTTCTGTGGTGAGAATAAATGGTTTCCCATGAAGATGCTTAAACGGCACATTGAAAAAGGAGCGTCTTTTATAAGCTTCGAGTAGTGTTTTCTGATTTCTCCTCTTTCTTATGTCGCGAAAATCTTTCCAAGGATAGTCTATGCCTGTCATCCAGTCTGGGCGGATACCATTGAGGTTTTGCGAACCAAACTGGCGCATGCTGCCTAAAAGACCGCCAATCCTGCCTCTGTTGTAGGCCTCAACCGGTGCCGTGTAAACCACCCTAATCATGGTGTCAAAAGCTGGTTTGGCCGCATTTCTTTCTATGGCCTCAATAGTTCTGTCCTGGGTTTTTGTAAGGAAAGTCATGTAAGGAAGAGAGTCTTTGTCGCCTGTGGCTTTTGTCGGCTTTACAAACGATTCCTTCTCAATAATATTTTTTATTTCCTTTTTCACACCTTCCTGCCAATCAGGTTTGGTGAAAATTCTGGCATCCTGAAAACCTTCTTTTCGATGCGCCTGGATAAGAATCTGTACCCACGCCTGTTCGCCCGGCTTCAAAGAACCAAGTTGTTCGAGAAGCGGCATAATTGGATCAACTATTTCTTCCGGCTCCTTACCGCCTTTATCGAGCTCGTAGTCAACATATGTTTTTATCGGATAGGCATCCGCCTTATTTAATTTTGTTGTTGCGCCCCAGATATCCATCTTCTTGGTATCGTAGATAACCTTTTGGGCGTAATCTTCTTTAGCTTCAAAAATTTCGACCCCGGGATACTGGGCGTAGATTCTTGACTCCAAAATTTCTTTCCAATCCCTGGCAATGAAGAAGCGAGGAAGCCGCAGGAAGTCTCTTAGAAAGTCCTTCTCCGCTGG
>CAYUOR010000010.1:0-9150 GCA_964446535.1 uncultured Candidatus Saccharibacteria bacterium
CGTATTTATATTATATAACAACTGGAGATTGGATTTTGTTAAAAGAGAAGCCCGACGCATGCGCGTCGGGCCACTGCTTCAGATGACGTATGAGTAGGTTTCCACCTCATCGACAAACCAGAACATCATGGTAATCCTGCGGGACCCATTCTCGATTTCGAGCGTGTTCCAGAGAAATACCGTTTTGTTCTTGAGTTCATCCGGATATTCGTCCGGATGAGATTTCCAGTACTCAACGTCCTCCGGTCCAGTCTCCTCGTCGATCAAACCGCCGTCTTTCCTGATTCGCTTCTGAATGTCGAAGTGATCAAACAGACGCCAGGAAACTCGGTCGAAATCACCGACTGGTTCCAAGATTGCTGTGTTCATGATCTGCTCTCCCTGAAAGAGCTCATTCTACAAGGTATTATACCCCTAATAAACCTATTTGTCAAGCAATAAATCACCAGCTGTGTATAAGTCCCCCGCCCCCACAGTCAAGCAGACACTATCTTTCCCTTCAGTTGCAATAAGAGGTGGCAGTTCGTTAAAAGAATTTATGGTCTCGACTTTTTTCACCTGACCGGAGGAGCTTATAGCTCGAGCTAAAATATTGTGATTAATCGTCTCGTCCGGCGTCTCTCTTGCGGCGTAGATCGGTAAGATTATCAGTCTGTCGACGCCGTTAAAACTTTTAGCAAATTCTTGAATTAGTTGTTTTGTCCGACTATACAAGTGGGGCTGAAAAATCATAATAATTTTTTTGTCAGGAAATGTTTCCTTGATGCCAGCTATGAGCGCGCGCACTTTCTGCGGATTATGCGCATAGTCGTCGTAAAGAGGGGCCCCGCCCTTTGTCCTACCCTTATATTCAAGGCGTCGCCAAGGACTTTTTATTTCTGAAAGGGATTTTTTTATGGCTTTCATATCAATCCCTAGGATGGAGGCGACAGTAATCGCGACCCTGGCATTGTCTCTATTGTGTTTTCCGGGTAAAGAGAAGTTACTCGGTATAGAAACAGAAGAATAATCGAGTATCGTAGCCCTGGCAGAGCCAAGAACTGGAGAAACGAATTTGTCTCCCGGAGAGCACACGATAAGGCCGTCTGTCGGCACTTTGCTGGCAAGTTCGGCAAAGGCGCTTTGTAAATCGAGAAGATCGCGATAGTAATCTAGATGATCTGGTTCAATATTATTTATGGCAAGAATCTTTGGACTAAGATTTAGAAAAGCTCTTCTGTACTCATCAGCTTCAACAACAAAATATTTACTCCGACCAAAAAAGAAATTTGTTTTCGAAATATGCCCAGAACGATTTTTAAAGTACGCCAGACTGCCCACAATAACAGTCGGATCAAGCCCCGCGTCTATGAGTAGCTGCCCTATTATCGCTGTAGTGGTCGTTTTACCGGCGCTACCAGAGACTGCGATGACGAATTTTGCGCGTGAGATCTCTCCTAGAGCTTCCGGATACGAGATGGTCTTTATTTTTCTTTTTTTGGCCTCAAGAATTTCCGGATTTTCTTTCGAAAGGGCGTTGGTGTAGATTACCAAATCACACCCTGGCGAAATATTTTTGGCTTCGTGATAAAAATTTATTTGAGCACCAAGGCTTTCAAGTTCTTTGGTTATCTCAGACGAGCTGGTGTCAGAGCCGGATACTCTGGCGCCCTCCTGGAGAAACATTCTGGCAATGGCTGAGACGCCGATACCGCCGATGCCGACACAATGAACTTCTTTGGCCTTAAGCATCTCGCTTCTTGAGCGCCTCGCGGGCTACGTCTGCGTCAGACCACGAGAACTCTCGCCCGCCGAGGTTTATCGTTCTTTCGTGGCCCTTACCGGCGATAAGAACCGTATCTCCAGGGTGAGCTAAATTGACAGCAAGCTCAATTGCCTTTTTCCTATCATTTTCGACTATAAGGGATTTGTCCCTAATCCTCCCTTCTGACTTCTCAATACCGGAGATAATTTGCCTGGCAATATCGTCTTGGTCTTCGTGTCTCGTATCATCACTTGTAATTATTACAATATCAGCGATTTCAGAGGCGATTTTACCCATAACCGGGCGCTTATCTTTATCTCTCTCGCCAGTGGCGCCGAAAACCGCTATGAGCTTTTTATCGGTCTCGCTTCTAAGCTGACCCAGAACGCTTCTTATCCCGTTCGGGGTATGGGCAAAGTCAACAAAAACATTAAAACCCAGACCGTTTTCTATCTCTTCCCTTCTTCCCGCAATACCACGAAAATTCTCTACAGTGCGCTTTATTGTTTCCTCGGAGACTCCGAGGATGGCGGCTGCGGTGGTGGCTCCTGCAATATTAGATCTATTGTAGTCTCCCACGAGTGAGCTCGGAACTCTTATGTCTTTGACTTTAGCTTTTGAGTAAGGAATTATTTCCGAACCTCTGGCCGAAATTTGTGTTTTGAAAAAATCAAACCACTTGTCATCCTGGTTTAGTATGTTTGCCTTTGTGTAACGAAACATTGTGAGCTTTGCCTTAGCATAGCGCTCCATATTAATAAAATCATTAAGATGCTCTTCCGACAGGTTGGTAAATACACCTATTTGAATATTTGAACCGAGAAGACGATGCTGATCGAGGCCGTGAGCTGTCGCTTCAAGAACGACATGCGTAACACCGCCCTTAAGCATTTTTCTAAGAATTGGCTGGAGGATTCTCGCCTCCGGAGTAGTTACGTGAAGTTCGTTATCTATAAGGATCTCTTCACCGGTAGACTTGATGTACTTTGAGCCGACAGTGGTGACGAGTCCGGCTCTGATATTTCCGGCTTTGAGCATTTCGTAGATTAAAACAGAGGTAGTCGTCTTGCCGTCCGTGCCGGTCACACCTACAACTTTTAGCTTCCTAGCCGGATAGGCGTTTACTAAAACCCAGAAAAGCGACACGAAAAAGTGCAGTAAATTTTTTATCCTTTGAAGCCACCACCTGTATTCTTCCTTAGCGTTCATTCCTGCTTTTTAATCTTCTTAAACCCCTGTCTTCTCCGGCTCTCTTATACAGTCCAAGGTCGTCAGATACCGACCAGATCTGTTCTTCAAGTGGTCGTTCTGGATCCGTGATTTCTATTTCACCTCTCTGCACCCCCCAGAGAGGTCTGGTGCTACTACTAACGTAGCCAAACTTTCTACCGTCTACCCACTCCACCAGCATGACGTGGTGCTTGCCGCGCCTAATCAGGTCTCCCGGCCTTACTTCGGAGGGTCGAATCGGATTGGAGTTTAGGTTCCCTGTTAAAAGATCTGCTGAAATGTTGTTTCTCGGACGAAGAAGTGCTTTAAGCCTCGTATAGAGGTTGGTGTATTTAATATTTGCCCCAAGGTTAAGTACATTCACCACAAAGCCAGAGCAATCTACACCAATGTTGAGTAACTTAATGGCATTCAGAGCATCCATTTCATCTTTTAAAAGATGTCCGTTTTTTCTGAAGTGTTTGTTTAATTCCCTTTCTATTTCGGTCGGTGTCCCCTTACCCGCCAAAACGGGTGGTAAAAATCTCCTGGCCGTCTTGTTCATGTAATAAGGACAAGGCAAAACGTAGGGTCCAAACTTTATGTGGAAATATTTTTCAACTATTTCTTTTTGCTCTGGGGACAAAGAATACATAGCCTCTGCCATTATATGCGTCATTAAACTCATTCTCAACTAATTTTCTTTCTCCCTTCATCAAAGCGGGGTCGTTTAATATTATGATCTTTTCGTCCTGGTTATAACCCGTCACGACCACAAGGTGTCTTTCTCCGGCTTCAGAACTTATAGAAACCATTACCAGGTTGCCCCGGCTAAGTTCGTATTTTATTCTCTTTAGGCTAAGTTTATTGGTCGGGAGTACTTTGAAGCCGAATTCTTTTTTTACGAATTTTGCAAATGCTTTATAGAAAAGTCCTGGGATAATTTTCTTGCCGTTTATTTCTTTAACTTGTTCGGGGAAATAACCGCCGTATTGGCTGCACTTTTTTGCGAGTTCTACCGTCTTGTATTCCCGACCGGTTAAATACTTTAAAATCATTTTAAAACACGCCATACCGCAGACATTCCATTTCCAAAGTTCATATTCCTCCTGACTTAAAGCTCCCGCCTCTCGCCAATCTTTTTCCACCTGCGGAAAGTGCGGAATCGGGAGATTCACACTTCGCGGCAATTTAGCAAGTCTCGCCAAAAGTTCATCCTTATAGACAAAAAGATAGCGATAGCCGTCTAGAATTTTCATTCCCTGTATCTTACCATTTACTTTAAACCAGAGGTATAATCGACCAATATGAGTTTGAATTTAACGAAATTTTGGCTAGGACCATTGCCAAAAGAAGAGATATTGGCGGAAAGAAAAAGAACTTTTTGGCGCCATTGGCTCTTTCATCCAATCAAGCGCCGCCTGGCAAAAATTTACCTAAATTTTCTTAAGAGTGTCTTTGGTCTTCAAGTGATTGCTATTACCGGCTCTGTCGGTAAAACTACCACTAAAGACATGCTTTTCTCGGTTTTAAGCGCCTGGGCGCCGACAGTCGCTAGCACTATCAACATTACTCCAACCTATAATATTCCAACCACTATTCTCCGCTGTAATCCAAAAACGAAATATCTAATTTTAGAGATGGGCATAGAGTATAAGGGAGATATGGACTTTTATACCTGGCTTGCCAAGCCGGACATCGCGGTAATCACGGCGGTTGATTTTTCTCACACGGAATTCCTTGGAGACCTTAAGACGGTCTCTCGTGAAAAAGGTAAAATCGCGAAATTCACCAAGCATTTGGTTATACCAGAAGAGGCGCCGAATATTGAAATAAACACAAAAGGTAAGGTAATAAAAGTACCTGTAACAAAACATGAACTGCCAAGAAATATTGCTGGCACCCATTTTAATCTCAATGCTTCTTTAGCCATCGCCGTGGCGGAGTTATTAGAAGTACCATCACGCTATTTCTCAGAGCTCTCGAAATTTCAAGTTCCCAAACACCGTATGGAACTCACCCAATTACCGAGCGGTAGCTACCTAATTGATGACACGTACAACGCAAGTCCGCTGGCAGTGAGAGAGGCGTTAAAAACGCTTGCCGAGTTTTCGGAAAAATATAAAAGAAACCCCATTTTTGTTTTCGGTCAGATGAATGAGTTGGGTCAGTATGAAAAGGAGGCTCACTCAAACATCGGGTTAATCGTTAAAGATTTGAAACAGAAAATGCTTGGGTTTGAATTCTTTTGCATAGGTGACGCCACAAAATATGCTCTAGAGTCGGCTGGGTTCGGAAAATTTTTTGACAACCAAGATGACCTATTTCGTGTGTTAAAACCTTTGGCTAGTGTGGGCGGAAATATCATTCTCATCAAAGGTAGCCGTTCGTGGCACCTGGACAAACTTGTGGATAAAATTAACGAAAATTAATCAGGGAGAAGAGCTGAAACTGTGTAGCGATTAGCAGCACTCCAGAGCATCCAAGAGGTAATCCCAAGGTCATTAGCGGCTTGAATCTGGGCCCTCACTTTGTCGGGTCCATATGTGGCACCTAAATTAAAATCCTGAAGCCAGGGACGCATTTTGGTCGGTGTTGTAGTAGCAAGACCATTAGCAAGACGCCACGCCTCTTCTTTCTTCAGAGCTCCCGTCATAGAGATTTTTATAACTTCGTAAGGATGCTCTGCTGGATTAGAAAAACCATTCCAAGTGGGCGGATAGTGCGAAGGGTAAACCATGGGAGCAATGTAGTCAAAGTGTGGTAGGGCATTTTCAAGAATTTGGCCGATGTTCATATCTGTCTCAACTGTGGTGGTCATACCGAAGAGATCTACGGAGAGCTTGGCTCCGACCCCATGCATCTCTTGCGCGAGATGTTCGAAAAAACTTTTAAGCATCTCTGGCTTTGTCGTGGTGCCTAGAGTCCAAGTGTAATTGGTATCCTGCATGTTGCCGTCGGATGGATAGCGCACGTAATCGTAATTAATTTCATCAAAACCAAGTTCGTATGATTTTTTTGAAAGTTCAACTATATAGTCCCAGTAAGGTCTGGCACCGACATCGACGAAAGAAAGACCCTTATAATCCTGCCATACTCCGCCGTCGCTCTTTTTCCTAACTGCAAGTTCCGGAAAGAGTTTCGTATAAGAAGGATCCTGAAAAACAGATATGCGCCCGATAACGTAAATGTTGCTTTTATGCAGTTCATCTATAAATTCACGCATATCCGAGACAACACAGCCCTTACCACTACTGGTCTGTGGAAACTCATTGGGGAAAGAGATAACGCCCGTGTAGTCTTTAATATCTATAACAACCGAGTTAAGTTCTGTCGTTTCAATTAACTTTTTCAACTCATTCCTCCATGAAGGCGTGCCGGCGACACAAGAGGTCATGTAAATACTCTTAAGCGGGTCGGGAGTCTTCAGGTGGACTACTTTTGGAGTAGCGGGTTTGGTGGTGGTTGCGGTTTGGAGCTGCCTGTCTCCGGAGTTATAGCTTGAGGCAAAAAAATTAGGTAGAAGAAAAAAAACAACGAAGAGAGTTACCCCTAAAAGGGCGATCAGGGTAAAACTCCTTCTAAGTTCAAGCATGCTAAATTTCTCCTGCCGGAGGTTGGGTGACCTCGTTCGGCGCTGGTGAGGCAGTGAATTCGGCTTCACGCACTTTGTGCGCTTGTCTTTTTTGCGCCTTGGCTTTGAGTGATAAACGCTTATCTATGTTGGCCCAAATAATAAGGGTGACGATAGAGAGTCCGGCAAAAACCTGGAAAACCGACTCCCAAGAATGCCTAAACCCCAGCACGGGTAAAAGCGCTATGAGTACTCCGAGAATCATGATAATGCGATTTTTCGGCATATTATTTACGAATATTATACACTCCCTTAAGAATAGCCACATCTTTATTACTTTCAAGAAGTAGGGCAATATTTTTCTCCTCCATTGCTTTAAGAAGTGAAAGGCCCTTAGAGTCACCCGCAAATTTTTCATATGCTTCCTTTAGGGCGGCAAAATCTTTGATAAAGCAGTTGCCCCCGGCTCCCCGACCGCTTTTGTGCACAGGAGAGGCGTAGCGTGTCGGGATAAGAGGATCAGTTTTAATAATTTTTTCAATCTCTGACCAGTCCGCCCCGAGTTTGTGGGCCAGATCGTACATCAGGTTGAAAAAAATTATCTGAGTATATCCACTGCAGTTGTGAGTATATTTTATAAGTTCCGACTCTATGCTCTTGACGGTAAAGTTTTCCGGTGCCTTAGGCAGGAGCGAGTGCACGAGTTTGGCCGCCTCTCGATGCTCTGGGTCATCGTTACTCAAACCTACAATGTTTACAAAAGGATGTGAGGCGTCGTACTTGGCAGTTGCCTCGCTTAAAAATTCTGGAGAATTCAGAACTATTCTGTCGGGAAATTCATCTTGAATCTTTTCTGTTAGGCCGGGGAAAATTGTCGATTTTAATACTGCAACTTTACCCTTGCCGACAAGTGGGAGAACCGAACGTATAATAGAAGCATCGTAACCTTCGGGCGTTGTCGGAGTTGGAACAGCAACGAAAACGATGTCGCACTCCTTTATGGCTTGTCCGTTGTTTTGATACGGCTCTTCTTTGGCGTAACGAATAACTGCAAGCCCTCGTGACTCAAAATCGTCGGCATAATTTTTACCGACATAGCCCTGACCTATAAATCCGATTTTAATTTCCTTTTTATTCATACGGTGCGCGCACTTGGAGTCGAACCAAGGACCTTTCGAGTGAGAAGCGAATACCTGGAGCTTCGCAAGACCTTTTGAGATATTTTGGTTCTTTGATTGCCAGGCTTGGTGCGCGCACTTGGAGTCGAACCAAGGACCTTTCGAGTATCAGTCGAATGCTCTACCAACTGAGCTATGCGCGCACCAAGCCAACCAGATTAATAAAGAACAAAATATCCAAAAGGTGTACAGCTCCTGTAAGGAGGCGGTCGAAGCCTCAAGTATTTTTCTACTGAAAAATCTTGCGGCCCCGCCTCGCGCCGTCGCGCTCCGGCCTTGCGGTCGGGTCCCATCCCGACTTCACTCCACCAGCTCTGCTATGCGCGCGGATAACAAACTATATCAAAATCGTATTTTCGAAACAAATTAAAAGAGACCGAACAATTTGTTCGGTCTCTTGAGTCATCGCTGTTACCTCGGACACAGAGCGAGCGCGGTCCGGAAGTCGTTCCGCAACCCACGTTTGGACCGGCGAACCGGTCCGCGAATGGGCGACGGCGCGTTCCAGGCAAGCGCAACGATGAGCCCGAGTGCCACCAGCGCAACGACTGTGTTGAAGGTGTTGAACACGGAAATCTCCCAAAGTTCAGCCTGCTACCATTATATCATACTCTCTGCATTTGTCAAGTATAGCAAAAGCCCCTTTCGGGGCCTTTGTATCGCTCTCTCTTTTGTTCCGTGGATGCCTTTCCATCCAGGTCAGATTGCTTTAGGGACTACAATCATTGTCCAGTCAGGACAAAGTCCAGACTATTGACTCTATAAGCTCGCTTTTGACGAGCGGTTTCAAATTGAATTACTCCACGAGCAGCTTCCGCTACCCGTGCCTTGTTACGACTTACTCCCTGTCAATGAGCTTACCGTGGCGCCATCTTAGATGACTCTTCGGGTATTCCCATCTCCCTTGAGTTGACGGGCGGTGAGTACAAGACTTGAGAACGTATTCACCGCGGTATAGCTGACCCGCGATTACTAGCAATTCCAACTTCATGGGGTCGAGTTGCAGCCCCCAATCCGAACTGACGCCGCTTTTCTTAGGATTAGCTCAGGGTTACCCCGTCGCGACCCGTTGTAACGGCGATTGTATTATGCGTGTAGCCCAAGATATCTAGGGACATGCTGACCTGGCGTCATCCTCGCCTTCCTCCCCGATTTAAATTTTCGAGTCGTCTCAAAAACTTAAATCGGGGCAGTCTCGCCAGACACTTGTAACTGGCAACGAGGGTTGCGTTCGTTACCCCACTTAAGGGAACAATTCAAATCACGAACTGACGACGGCCATGCATCACCTGTCCCACCGTGCTTGCGCAAGATACATATTTCTACGTATCGTCGTTGGGATTTCTAATCTTGGTAAGGTTCTTCGTTTGTCATCGAATTAAACCGCATAATCCACTGCTTGTGCAAGTCCCCGTCTATTCCTTTGAGTTTTAGCCTTGCGGCCG
>CAYUOR010000011.1:0-7627 GCA_964446535.1 uncultured Candidatus Saccharibacteria bacterium
TTGCATGCCTTATCCACGCCGCCAGCGTTCATCCTGAGCTAGGATCAAACTCTAAAATATAACGGAACAAAAGAGAAAACGATATCCTGCCTGCGCAGGCGGGTTTCTCCTCATTCTTTGTGATCCTATAGAATAAACATTGACTTGTTGTGATCTCCCGCAACTTGTGGTTACGGAAGCTCTTTTTTCTCAAGTATTCAATTTTGAAAAGAACTCTGCCTCGTCTGATCAGTTTTTTGGACGAGTCAAGACGGGCCGTCTCAACGACGGGTTTTATTCGTAGTTAAGACGTGGGAATAAGTATACTTAAAGGCAGAATCCAGTCAAGCGACAAAAAATCTTTATTTTGAGCCCTTTTGGAGCTTCTGGAGAGTAACAAGAAGCGGCGAGGCAACAAAGATTGAAGAGTAGGTACCAACGATAACCCCTATTATAAGAAGCAGGGCAAAGTCTTTGGTCGCACCAGAGCCGACAAAGTAGAGTGCGGCAAGTGTGATGATTAAGGTAAGTGAAGTATTGATTGAGCGAACGAAGGTTTGTTTGATTGAACGGCCGACTGTTGTCTCAAATGGCTCTGCATTTTTTGTCTCGTCGTTTAGGCGTAAGTTTTCGCGCACACGGTCAAAGACAACGATGGTGTCGTGAACCGAGTAACCGAGAATTGCCAAGAGTCCGGAAACGAAGAGAAGATCAATTTCCAATCCGAAGAAGTGTCCAAGTATTACGAAAACTCCGACGGGAATCAGAATGTCGTGAAGAAGCGCCACGATAGTTGCAAGACCATATTTCCAAGAAGGTACGCGCCCGCCTTCCACTTGGGGCAAGTTAGATTTTGAAACCCGACGAAAGGCATAAGTTATAAAAAGGACAATCAAGATTGTGGCGACAGAAACCGCTTTCAAAGCTTTATTTTTCAGCTCGGTACCGGCTACAGGACCAACGGTGTTCTGTCTCTCAACTGTTGGGCTACCGAGAGTTTCAATAAGAAGTTCAGCCTCTTCGGTAGAGAGTTCTCGTGTGCGAATAATGTAATTAGTTTCGCCAGAGGGACGAAGAGAGAAGCCGCCGAGATTGAGAGTAGAAATTTTCTCCTCAAGTACGCCCTTCTCGGGTCGCCCGCCTTCGCCTGCCTGCGCAGGCAGGAAACGAACTTCCGTTAAGGTGCCCCCTTTGAAATCAATGCCTAGATTAAAGCCAAAGGCAAAAAAACTTGCGACTGAGAGTCCAATAAGTATAACGGAGAGGGTAAAGAATATTTTTCTGTTCTCAACTATTTTCATATCATTGTTTTTCCATTTTAGAAAACGAGAAGCCGTTACTGAATAAAAATCTTTTAGTCGGCGTATCTTTGCCGAAAGTTACAGCGAGAAGCAAGGTTCTCGAGAGAGTGATAGCGGTAAACATAGAGACGAGAACACCTATGCCAAGAGTTAGGGCAAAACCTTTTACCGCTGAAGTGCCAAGCCAGAAAAGGATGAAGGCGGTAATTATTGAAGAAATATTTGAATCACGGATAGAAAGCCAAGCGCGAGAAAAACCTTCAAATAAGGCGTCATAAATATTCTTGCCTTTCTTTAATTCTTCTTTGGTGCGCTCAAAAATTAAGACGTTGGCATCCACGGCCATACCGACAGAGAGAATAAAGCCCGCGACACCCGCGGCGGTCAACGTCACGGGAATAAGTTTGAAAATTGCCAGCGACAAAACAGCGTAGGAGATAAGCGCCAAGGTTGCCACGAGACCTGGCAGGCGATACCAGAAAATCATGAAGAGCGAGAGAATAATAAATCCCATTATCCCCGCTTTAATACCCTCATCGAGAGCTTGCCCGCCGAGTGTAGCGCCGATGGTCTGTGAGCTTGCAAGCTCTATCGGCACAGGTAGGGCGCCGTAGTTTAGATTTCGAACGAGTTCTTTAGCCTCTTCGGGAGTAAATTGACCGGTGATTTGCGCGGCGCCGTCGCTAATTTCGTCAACTATCACTGGGGCAGAAATAACTACGCCGTCAAGAACTATGGCGAGGATTTCCCCCTTGTTCTCTCTCGTAATTTTGGCAAACAGTTCTGCCCCCTCTGAATCAAAATCAAGGCCAACGAGCGGTGCGCCGGTTGTTGGGCTGAATTCGACTCGCGCTTTAGAAAGATAGCGACCGGAAAGTCCTGTTGACACGAAGATTTCGTCGAGATTTGCTTCTGGATTATTTTTTATAACGTCTTCGGCGCCCTCTCGAGCCAGGCGAAATTCTAATATTGGTGTTTTGCCTATGAGCTCTATGGCGCGCTCAATATCCGTTACACCCGGAAGCTCCACTATCAATCGCTCGTCACGGTTTCCAGTGAGAAACCCCGCGCTCTCGGTCTGGACCAGGGGTTCGGAGACTCCGAAAATATTAACTCTGCGCTCAATCACTTCCTTGAGACTCTCCATAGCGTCATCTATGTCGTCAACTTGCGAGACATCGGCTCGATAGATAAGTTCGGTACCACCGACTAAATCAAGTCCGAAGCGAAAAGGAAATCTATTATTTGCGCCGTCGGCCCTCACTACAAAAAACCAGACCAACAAAAAGACAGAAACGAGAATAAGAGAAATCCAGATGTGTTTGGCCATTTGAGTCTACATTCTGGCAAATTTTTTATCGACCAGCAATAGAGGCTAAAATTTTGAGAGTGCGGAGCGCTATTTTAATATCCAAGAGCAGAGAATGGTTCTTTATGTAGTAGAGATCGTAGGAAAGTTTGTGTGCGGTTTCAAGAGAATCGAGGCTGTGGTGCGGGTGCCTATCGTGGTAAATCTGAGCCCAGCCCGAGAGTCCCGGCTTCATCAAGTGTCTCACGTTGTAGTAAGGAATTTCCGCCACATAATGTTTAACCGCATCAGGAAACTCTGGTCTTGGTCCAATAAGAGAAAGATCACCCTTAAGCACATTCCAGAGTTGCGGGAATTCATCTAGTCTGGTTTTTCTTAGAAACTCACCCACCTTGGTTACTTTATTTTCTGTGCCCTTGTTTTTCCAGTCACCATCATCGTTGAAAAGCATGGTTCTGAATTTAAGCAGGCGAATAGTTTGATTATTTCTACCGACCCGAGTCTGGATACCAAAGATAGGTCCCCTACTCTCAAGCTTTACGGCTATAGCAATAAGTGGATAAAAGATCAGTGACAAAACAAGTAGCGGCAGGGCAATGAGAACATCCATTAGACGCTTAAAGATTTCGTAACCACCCCTTGGAACAGTAGAAATATTTTCTAGGAACCAATCATATTTAAGAAGCGACAGGGGGATGCGATCAAATATATCTTCGTATATTTTATGCATATCAACGAAATTAATCTTGGAGAAGATGAGGTTATAAAGATGTGGTAGGGCGGGCTCCACATTCTTATTGGCCAGATCTATAACGATAAATGAGACTCCCTCGGAGTAGATATGGGCGATAATTTCGTCCCAGAAACCTTTTTCATCGGCGCGCTTAAGGTCAACGAAAGAGCTGAAATGAATATTGTAAATAGGATTATTGTTTACCTCGTTAAAAAGCTCCTTCATCTCGTCCCCAGAGCCGATAAGAATAGCCGTTGTCGGCTGGCTTCTACCGATAATGAAATACCCATATATTCTCCAGAGTAGAGTTAGGGCAAACGAGATAAAGAGATAGATAAAAAGAATTGTCTTCGGCGTAATGCCGAAGAAGGGCACGAGGTAAAAGAAGGCAACCGCGATGCCAGAATTAACTAGCTGGGTTGATGCCAGAATGCCCGGCAATTTTGATTTCAGGATTGTCGTGTGTTTTTCGTAGAGCCCGGCAACATAAAAAACGAAAATCCAAACAATAAAAAGTATGGCGAAAGGCACGAGGTGTGACGAGAATGTCTCTTGGCTTGGGATTTCGAGATTGCGTACGAAAAGTGTTAGCCAAAGAGCGGTGGCGAAAGAGAGAAGGTCGCCCAAAAGAAGAATCATGGGTTCTCGCCTATTGAGAAAACTCATAGGCGTGCATTGTACAACAAAACCTTTATAATGGCTATACTTGATGAAAATCCTCTTCGGCATCACTAAAGCTAATTTCGGCGGAGCCCAGCGCTACGTTTTCGAACTTGCCAGAGAGGCAAAGAGGCGCGGCAATGATGCCTTGGTTCTCGCGGGCGAGGGTCAACAGCTTATAGATAGGTTAGAAAAAGAAAAAATAAGAACCATCAGACTTCGACACCTTTTGCGTGATATTTCTTTGGTGAAAGAAATAAAAACTTTTTTTGAAATTATTTATATTCTAAAAAAAGAGCGTCCGGACGTATTCCACATCAACAGTTCAAAGATGGGCGGTCTCGGCACGCTAGCGGGAAGAATTGTTGGTATAAAAAAAGTAATTTTTACCGCGCACGGCTGGGCATTTAACGAGCCGAGACCTTGGTGGCAAAAGTTTTTGATAAAGTTTTCTGTTTGGCTCACCATTATGTTTGCACATAAAGTTATATGCGTATCTGAAAAAACGAGAGGTGATATCTCTTTCGCGCCATTTGCTTCGAAGAAGCTTTTCGTTATATATAACGGGGTAGAAAATTTCGAACTTCATTCACGCAATGAAGAAACTTTTACCATCGGTGCCATATCGGAACTTCATAAAATCAAAGGTTTGGATGTTTTACTTATGGCTTGGGCAAAGTTTAATAAAAACAAAAGGGCACAACTAGTCATAATTGGAGAGGGCGAAGAACATTCTAATCTTGAAAATATGGCTAGAAATATGGGTATTTTAGACTCGGTAGTTTTTAAGGGGTTTGTGGAAGATGCCCGCTCACTTCTTGGTAGTTTTGATATCTTCTGTTTACCGTCACGCTCCGAAGCTATGCCTTATTCTCTACTTGAAGCGGGTTTTGCGGGGCTACCAGTGGTGGCGACAGAAGTCGGTGGCATTCCTGAAGTAATAGAGAATGGTCTTAATGGCATTCTAGTGGCACCGGAAGACTCGGAGGGTCTTTTGTCTTCACTAACATTGCTTGCGGATGATAAAAATTTAAGAAAACGCCTTGGCGACAACCTGAAAGCTACAATAAAAGAGAAATTTTCTTTTGTGGAAATGTCGGATAAAACGTTCAATCTCTATAAATCATAGACGCTGACCTTGAGAGTGGCGCCTCATACTGCTTAACACCCCCAGAGTAAACCACTCTATTAAGAGATGCGAGCCGCCGTAACTCATGAAGGGGAAAGTAATGCCGGTGACCGGAAGCACTCCCATATTCATACCCGCGTGTACTGCGATATGGATAAAAAACCAAATCACTACGCCAAGACTTACGAACGATTCAAAGTTGGAGGTAGCGAGCTCTGCGTTACTAATAATGCGCATTAAGAGAAAAAGAACAAGCCCGAGAAGAAGCATTGCCCCTATAAAACCCCACTCCTCGGTGAAGGCGGCGAAAATAAAGTCAGTTTGATATTCGGGTAGAAAACGAAGTTTCGACTGACTACCCTGCCCCACACCTTTGCCAAACAACTCCCCAGAACCAACGGCTATGGTGGACTGGTAAGCGTTGTAGCCGGCACCCTGGACATCGGCAAGTGGATGGAGAAAAGAGATTATGCGCGCCTTTTGATAAGGTGCGAAAACAGAGGTCCATAAAATCGCAAATGTAGCGAGAGCTAGAACAATTACAAGCCCGAGGTGTTTTCTTGAAATGCCGGAGACAAGAACCATACCGAACCAGATGGCGAAAATAACCATAGCTCCACCAAAATCTGGCTGAAGAAAAACGAGTAGAAACAGAAGTAGGGCGTAAATGCCGGAAATAATAATGTGTTTAATATTTTTTATTTCTGCGTGCCGACGGGAAAAATACTTGGCCAGGATTAAAACCAAAACAAGTTTGGCAAGCTCCGAGGGTTGAAAGGCGAGCGAGCCGAACTGAAACCAACTCTCCGTGCCTCTTATCGCCTCTCCGGCAAGAAGCAATAAAATCAAAACAAAAGAAATAACAACAAAAATTGAAACTAATACCTTGGTGTGTCGAAGAAAGTGCCAATCGACAGCTGTAGCTAGGATAAAAACGCAGATCGATACAAGTAGCCAGATGCTCTGGCGGAAGAAGAAATTCCCTTCGTCCGAGAAGGAATTCATGGTTACCAATCCGGCAATTGCGATTAAAAAAGCAGGTACAAAAAGATACCAATCAATGTTTATTCTCGTTCCAAATTTCGAGAGAAAGTTTTCTTTCATTTTGGGCGATCAACTTGGATGAATCTACTAGCGGACAAAACTTCTGTCTGGAAGAATGCGAATGATTATGTCGGTATTTACCACTCTGTCACCGAAGGGCGCGGGCCAGATAAAAACTATTGGAACACTCGCGCCAGGAGGTAAGGAGTCGACAAAAGTTTTTGAGGCGGCAAAAATATTTCCAGCATCGTTTGAAACCAGGGCAGCAAGATCAATATTAGAAACATTTTCAAGTGAAACATTCTTAATCACGGCATCAAGGCGTGGTGTCGTGTCTTCACGGGAAAATTTCAAATTATTTATAACAAGCTCCGGACTCTTCAGGTCATTTTTCTGCCAAACCAAGTCCTCGCTATTCCACTCGAATGTTGCCTTGGTTGGCACAACACCGGGCTCAAGCGTAATAGGACCCTCAAAAATAGAGAAAGTAATACCCTTCGGCACATGTGTACTACCATCCAAAACTCTTATAGGTACTGATGATGAAGAGTCATAAAGTCTAATAGTGTAACGCGCCCTATAAATCTCGCCGAAAGGGTTCGGATTTTCCACAAGAACAACAATTTCGTAATTATTCTCTGATGTTTTTATGATGCGCGGATCTCCTTTAAGAATGAGGGGCAGAGATTCTGCGGTGCAGAGAAGTTGGCAAGACCCCCCGCAATCAAGACCTGTTTCATCGCCGTTTTGTTTACCGTCAAAACAGGTTGGCGATTGGTACAGAAGAAAAAGGAGTGGCAAGCCGACTAGGATAATAAGGGCGAGAAAAACTAAGATTAAAACGATTCGTTTGCGCCTAATGGACCATTCATTCATTTTGATATTGTATCAAATACTTTGTTCTGGCGGCTACCTACTTTCGCTGTTAAAACTATCATCGGCACTACAGGGCTTAACTGCCGTGTTCGGAATGAGAACGGGTGTGACCCCTGCGTCAAGCCACCAAAACAAAATACTCGATATAAACCAAGTTTGATTTCATTTAGCAGAACAGAAAAAATAGTAGATTCTCACGTTTCCTAATGGGATTCGGGCAATTAGTACGCCTCGGCTCAACACCTTACGATGCTTACACCTGGCGCCTATCAACCTAGTCATCTCCTAGGGCCCTCAACGATTTCTAATCTTGGGGTTGGCTTCATTCTTAGATGCTTTCAGAATTTATCCGTTCCCGACATAGCTACCCGGCGGTCCATCTGGCGACAGAGCCGGCACACCAGAGGTCGGTTCAACTCGGTCCTCTCGTACTAGAGTCAAATCCCCTCAAAAATCGAACGCCTGCAGAAGATAGGAGTCCAACCTGTCTCACGACGGTCTGAACCCAGCTCACGTAACTTTTTAAATGGCGAACAGCCATACCCTTGGAAGCTTCTCCACCTCCAGGATAAGTTGAGCCGACATCGAGGTGCCGA
>CAYUOR010000012.1:0-3017 GCA_964446535.1 uncultured Candidatus Saccharibacteria bacterium
TAATGTAACTGCTGAAAACTCTGATGGCGACAATGTCGTTCCAACCGGTTCGGCAACGGGTGAATCGCTTGTAGTACGAAAAGTTGGTGTTGAATGGACTCTCGTTTCGAAGTCCATCTCAAAGTCTGTCTCTCCGGAGCAGAACAACATCTCGACTTCATCGGCTGAAGCCAAGTTCGTCGTCCGAGCTACAGCTCGCGGTGGTGACATTATGTTCGGTGATAACGCTTCTACCACGTATCCGTTCGTAACGAATGGTCTCTTGACGCAGTCGTTTGACGTCTACGCTGGTGGCGCGCTCACTGCACTTGTCGCCGCTTCCTCGACTGCTATCACGGTTCCTTCAAGCGGAGTCGTAACAAGCGGTCTCACGAACAGCTTCACCCTTCAGCAGAACAACTCAGCAGACATCGAAGTATCGTTCACGCTTTACGGCAGAACGACCGCCGGTGGCCTCATCGCGTCCAACTCATACGCAGTTGGTCTTGAGAGGATGAACTGGGTATCTGCTGCTGGTCAGCAGTCTTCAACCTTCGCCAACGGCGAAGTTGCTTGGAGAACGAGCACAGTCACACTTCCGTAATCCTTTAGGGTTACTAAGGCCTGCGGCCTAACCGCAGAAACAAAAAACCGCCTTAAAGGCGGTTTTTTGTTGCCTACCTAATTTAGAGCTATACTATATGTATGCGTTATTTCGACAAAGCTTTCTTTAAATTTCTCTCTGTATTTCTTCTCATAATCTCCTTAAGCATTGCCATAATCGCCTACGCAAGAGGTCATTTTTAAAGAATGGAAAAAGCAGTATTCGGCGGAGGGTGTTTCTGGTGTACTGAAGCAGTTTTTAAGATGCTCCATGGAGTTCATTCGGTAAAACCCGGCTATTCTGGGGGAACAGTCATAAATCCAACCTATATGCAGGTGGTGTCAGGAAAGACGGGGCATGCGGAAGTGATTCAAATTGAGTATGATTCTAAGGAAATTTCCTTTAAAGATCTTTTGACGGTATTTTTTGCTTCACATGACCCGACAACACCCAATAGACAGGGTAATGATATCGGAGAGCAATACCGCTCGGTAATTTTTTACACCACCCACTTCCAGAAGGCAGAAGCCGAGAAGTTTGTCGGGAACCTGAATGCTTCTAGCACTAAGGGTGCTAAGATTGTTACGGAACTTAGACCCTTAGAGAAATTTTACGAAGCCGAAGGGTACCACCATGACTACTATGCGAACAACAAGGAAGCACCGTATTGCCAGGTGGTGATTAACCCAAAGCTTGAGAAAGTTCATAAGGAGTTTGCAAATCTCTTAAAAAGAAATGCCAGAAAATAAAGAAAACAATGAATGGAGAAAAAAACTTTCACCCGAAGAGTACGCCGTGCTGCGCGGAGGGGAAACTGAACTGCCTTTCAGTGGCGAATATGTGCATACCAAAGACGAAGGAATGTATGTCTGCAAGGGTTGTGGCACAGAACTTTTTTCTTCTGATGCAAAATTCGACTCGGGTACTGGCTGGCCATCTTTTGACGAACCTACCAATTTAGAAAATATTGAACTTAGAACCGATAACTCTCACGGCATGCACCGCACCGAAGTTTTATGTAAGAAATGCGGCGCACACCTCGGGCACGTCTTTGACGATGGACCAACAAACACAGGAAAGCGTTACTGCATAAATTCAATCTGCCTTGACCTCAAGGAGCGTTAAATCGCCTTATTTTAAAAGCGAATTTGGAGTTGATTGACATAGACATGGGGCTTCTATAGAATAGTCCTTATCCTAGATATGTTTATAAACCTAAAGCGAAGAGCGACATAAGCGGCATAAAGCCGCTTTAAGGGGTTAGACCCCGTCGCGCTCGCGACGGGGTCTTTCATTTCTAGGACGCCTGCATGCGCAGGCAAGCACTTTTAAAACTTAATACCACCACGAACTAGGTTTCTGATTTTGCTATGACAAGCGGATTCAGGGGTCTTTTCAGGTTTGGAGGTGGAAAGATACGCCACTTGCCCGGATTGTAAGGGCAGTGGTTAGAGCTCCGCTAGCAGGCGGAGCGTGCCAAGTGACCCGACCTCGATGTACTCAGAGTACGGGCAGGTTGATTTCATTTGGCAGGACAGAAGAAAAAGTGGTTCTTAAGTTTCCTAATGGGAAATTTAAGGGCGTATGGTGGATGCCTTGACTAGAAGATGGTGATGAAGGACGTGGCTTGGCGGCGATACGCTTCGGGGAGATGCCTAGCAATCTTTGATCCGAAGATTTCCGAATGGGGGAACCCGTCTGCTTTTGCAGACACTCTGGCACATTAGCCAGAGAATAGACCCAGTGAAGTAAAACATTTCAGTAACTGGAGGAAAAAAGAACAACAGTTATTTCCCTAGTAGCGGCGAGCGAAAAGGAAAGAGCCCAAACTCAGTTTCATTCTCGAATCATCGATAGTGGTGACTCGGGAATGATGCTGGGAGTAGTAAGGCGGCGACGTCTCAATTTATTGAGAGAAGAGTAAAAAAATATCTGGTTAGGTGAAGCTTCTGGAAAGGAGCGCCCTAGACGGTGATAGCCCGGTAACCGAAAATCAGATGTCTCTTTTGTTTCCGTTCTTGAGTACTTCGAGACACGAATAGCTCGGAGGAATCTGCCGGAACTAACCGGTAAGGCTAAATACACTTCTAGATCGATAGTGAACTAGTACCGTGAGGGAAAGGTGAAAAGCAGCCCCGTGAGGGCGGTGAAATAGACCTGAAACCATATGTCTACAAGGAGTCGGAGGGGATTTATCCCCGACGGCGTGCCTATTGAAGAATGAGCCAACGAGTTAATGTATGCGGCTTGCCTAAGTGCCTAAAAGCGCGGAGGCGTAGGGAAACCGAGTGTGAACAGCGCGTTTGTCGTATACATTAGACCCGAAGCCAGAGCGAGCTTGTCATGAGCAGGGTGAACAGCGTCGAAAGATGCTAGGAGGCCCGAACCGGTGAGCCGTGCAATACTCTCGGATGACTTGTGATAAGAAGTGAAA